>CALCNB010000124.1 GCA_937897785.1 uncultured Cellvibrionales bacterium
TTTGCGCCAGCATTGCGATTATTGCGGCTATAACCGACCAGATGATCCGCCACCGACACGCCATAAAAAC
The DNA here is from genome assembly GCA_937897785.1 of uncultured Cellvibrionales bacterium. Classification (GTDB taxonomy): domain Bacteria; phylum Pseudomonadota; class Gammaproteobacteria; order Pseudomonadales; family UBA7434; genus UBA7434. Next base: position 71 of record CALCNB010000124.1, read on the forward strand.
CCAGTTCCTCACAAAATTGAGCTAACGCGATGACTTGATCAATTTCAACGAACACTAGTGACTGCCAAAATTTCATCAAAGACCTCTATTATGTAATGTATTTCTAAGCCTTATTTTACGGCATGGCGTCTGATTAAATGCAGCGTTTTTATGACGAAAATGACACCATTGTCATAGTGATAGACGGTACTATCCATGAAACTATTACTCTGTTATAAAACGAAGCATGCATATCTTACGAAGAGGTTTATTATGGCAGAAGTCAGTCGAGAAGAATTAGAAGAAATGATGAGACGTTGGTTGGCGATTAATACTCGCGCAGAACAAGAGGGTAATTGGCGTTGTTTGGCTGATTTATTTACCGAAGACTGCGTTTATGGCTGGGATACGCCAAACGGTAAATATGAATTTACCGGTCGGGAGGTGATCCGTGAAACTTGTGTCGGTGCGGCAATGGATCCTTATCAAGGCTGGACTTATCCCTATGATAAGATTGTTATTGACGAAACTCGCGGCGAGGCTTTTGTGACTTGGTGGCAAACCCCGCCTGGTGCGCCAGTACGAGAAGACGGCAGTGAAATGAAGGTGATTGGTGCTTCGTGGTTTAAATACGGGGGCAACTATCAATGGTGTGAACAGTTAGACATGTATGACTATACGAATATTACTAATTTGATTAAAGAATGTGTCGAGGTCGGTGTGTTAAAAGAAATGCCTAAAATGTCATCAGAACAGGTTTAAGGCGATTTAGCTACTGTTGATAATAAAAAAATCTAAAGTTAAGAGAAGATCAGGCATGAAAACAATCCCCATAGTCAGTGGTGCTAAACCTGATACCGGTCACATTGAAGAATACTCAGCTAACTTTGTTCAGTTTTTACTGCGTGCAGAGGCCGAATGTGGTGTGCTGGCCGAGTATAACTTAGCGGGTCAAGAAACGATTTTGTTGAGTGGGGTAGAGGCGCAGGAGTTTTTCTTTCGAGGTTCCGATGAGAATTTAAGTCGCGCTGCCGCCTATCAGGCCATGGTCCCGGTGTTTGGTCCCGGGGTTATTTTTGACGCTCCGCCGGATAAAATGAAATCGCAGCTTAAAATTCAAGTCGATGCACTGCGTTACCAGAATATGAAAAATTATGCGCCAGTGATCGCTCAGGAGGTTGAAGATTGGATCGCTGACTGGGGGGATGAAGGTGAACTGGATTTCATGGATGAGTTTTTAGAGCTTACCATCCACACCGCGACACATTGCCTACTAGGTAAAGACTTTCGCGATAAAATGACCGCGGAATTTAAAACACTGTATCGAGATCTAGAGGCGGGTTTGCAAGCGATAGCCTTCGTTGACCCGTATATGCAGCAGCCTATTTTTGAGCAACGTGATAGAGCGCGTGAGCGCTTAGAAGAGATTATCACCGCCATGATAGACGAGCGGCGCAACAGTGATATTGAATACAACGATGCGCTGGCTACTTTTATGACTGGCACCTACGCGGATGGCAGTTGTTTAACCAGCACTGAGGTGACTGGTTTGGTGATAGCGACCATTTTTGCAGGGCATCACACCAGTTCGGGCACCTCAACGTGGATGTTAACGGAGTTGGCAAGGCATCCTAAAGAGACTGCGGCCATTGTTGAAGAGCTGAATGCGATTTATCAACAAGATGAGACTTTAAGTCACAATGCTTTGCGCGAAATGCCGAAAATGGAATCGTTTTTGAACGAAGTTTTGCGTGTGCATCCGCCCTTAGTGGTGCTGA
>CALCNB010000125.1 GCA_937897785.1 uncultured Cellvibrionales bacterium
TCTGTGAGGGCGGCATTTCTTGACCATGCTGAGCGCCGGCCGAACGGGTAATGGTTTCATTCATTAACGTTCCACCTAAATCGTTGGCACCCGAATTTAAACAAGCCGCCACGCCCTGCTCGCCCATCTTTACCCATGAGGTTTGAATATTATGAATTTGACCGTGCAAGACAAGACGAGCGACAGCGTGCATCAATACAGCCTCACGAAAAGTAGGCCCTTTACGTGACAGGCCTTTTAAATACATCGGGGCCTCCTCAGGCACAAAAGGTAACGGAACAAATTCTGTAAAACCACCCGTCTTAACTTGCAGCGCACGCAATCTCAACAGGTGGCGCGCCCAATGAATAGGTGTTTCTATGTGGCCATACATAATCGTGGATGTGGTTTTCATACCTAAACTATGTGCCGTCTCCATGACATGCAACCACTGCTCAGTACGAATTTTTTCAGGACAGAGCGTGTCACGCACCTCATCGTCCAATATCTCTGCCGCTGTGCCAGGCAAGGTTGATAACCCCGCTTCTATCAACTGCTGCAAGTAGGTTTTAATATCTAAGCCTAAAGTTTTCGCCCCCTGCCAAATTTCTAATGGCGAAAAAGCATGAATATGCATATCGGGGGAAGCTTGTTTAATTGCATGACAAATATCCATATATGTCTGGCCAGTGTAACCGGGATGAATGCCACCTTGCATACAGACTTCTGTCGCGCCCCGATCCCAGGCTTCGCGGGTCCGACGCTGAATTTCTTGCTCACTTAAATCGTAAGGTCTGCCGCGTAAATTCTCACTCATCTTACCTTTTGAAAAGGCACAAAACTGGCATTTAAAATAACAAATATTGGTGTAGTTAATATTCCGATTAACTACGTATTTAACCGCATCTCTATTCACTGACTGTCGGAGCGAGTCCGCCGCGTGACAGACATGCCAAAAATCATCATTACGCGCCGAAAAAAGTTGCGCGACCTCTTGTTCTTTCAGCACTTCGCCAGCTGAAGCCTTGGCTGTAATCGCAGCGATTGCGCTTGAAGCAACGGGTCTTGCTTGGTCATCTTTTTGAGCTTGCCACCAAGCAGGGATCGAATTCGAAATACCCGCCACCCAGTTATCTGTTCGCGGCCAACCTTCACTATCAATCATAGCGAGCACTTTAGCCTGCATGGTAGGCTCAAGCCAACGAAAAGTATCGCACGCATAGTCAGGGTAGATCGTTAACCTCTCATGCAGGTACTTACCCGTCGCGCGAGTTTGAGATGCCAATTGATCAACATGAGGCCATGGGGCTTCTGGATTCACATGATCTGGGGTCAGTGGCGATACACCGCCCCAGTCATCGATACCGGCTTGAACAATTTTTTCTAGCTCGCCCGGACTTAAATTAGGCGGCGCTTGAATATGCATCGCAGCACCAAAAATAATACGCGCGACTGCAATAGTCCAAAGTAACTCTTCGACGCTGGGATCCGGCGACTGGGCCATTTTAGTATCAGGCTTGGCTCTAAAATTCTGAATGATCACTTCTTGCAAGTGACCATGCTTGTCATGTAAATCACGCAGCGCCAACATTGATTCAATGCGCTCGCGGCGTGTTTCACCAATACCGATTAGAATGCCCGAAGTAAACGGCACATTCAATTCACCGGCTAATCGAATAGTCTCTAAACGAACGGCAGGGTCTTTATCAGGCGAGCCATAGTGTGGCATACCTTTTTCGGTTAAGCGCTCGGAGGATGACTCGAGCATAATCCCCATTGAGGCCGACACTTTTCGCAACGCTTTAATCTCGTCGGCATCCATGCATCCGGCATTAATATGCGGCAGTAACGAGGTCTCCTCTGCGACTCGCTGAGCAACATGCGTCACGTATTCTAACGTGGTGCTAAAACCCATCTCAGCTAAAGCCTCACGCGCCACCCGATAGCGCAACTCTGGCTTTTCACCCAAAGTGAAAAGTGCCTCTTTGCAACCCTGTAACTCACCTTGCTTAGCCAAAGCAACTACTTCATCAGCCGTCATATAAATAGCGTCAAGATGTCTAGGCGTGGTAGCGAACGTGCAGTAGTGACAAACATCTCGACACAAATGAGTTAGCGGAATAAATACTTTTCTCGAATAAGAAATCAGCGATCCATGCCCAGCATCTCGCAAGGCCGACGCCTGCTTCATTAATGCCACCAAATCGTCATCGTCAGCTAATGCCAGAGCCTGATCATGCATAGGCCGATCAAGTTGACTGTAATCAAGCGATGTTGAATTTTTTTGGTCCTCTGTCAAATCATGCTCGACGTCCTCAACCTCTAGCATCCACATCATTTGCAGTCGTTGGGCAATAGCGCTATCACGACAATACTCTGACGTGCATGAAGAGACCTGTGAGCGCTGACGCGATAAAGAATCCGACTCCATCGAATCTGATCGGTTAAGGCCTAAAATAAAGGCCATTAAATCACTGGGGGTATCAATATCTGCGGCAATCGACGGTGAGTAGAATCGCTGGATCGAAAGGTCTTGCGCGGCAAATGATTCCAGATGAAGCGCGAAGCTATTATGTCCAAAGTGAAATAATTGCCGGTTTAATGTATGTCGTTGTTGAATCTTAAGCGGCAAAAAATGGCTGCTGTGCAACACCATTGCATTAGTGCCGGCTTGATGCCGGTCAGAGACTAAGGTCACTGAATCGCGCCGCTCTGATGGTGATAAATCA
>CALCNB010000126.1 GCA_937897785.1 uncultured Cellvibrionales bacterium
ACCCGCCATGCCTGACGCGGTTTCAAGATGACCCACATTGCCTTTCACTGAACCAATCGGCAAAACATGATTATGCTCGCGATGTTGAGCCAAGGTCTGCCCAATCGATTGCGCTTCTATGGGGTCACCAACGGGCGTGCCAGTCCCATGCGCTTCTAGATAGTCAAGATGGTTAATATCAAAGTCCTGATCAGCATGATAAAGCTGATCTAACAGCGCCGATTGTCCGGCCAAGCTAGGAAGACTAATGCCATTAGTACTGCCGTCAGAGTTAATCCCCGAATGCGTGATAACGGCATGAATAGGATCACCGTCCCGCTCGGCATCAGATAGCCGCTTTAAAAACACAACCGCCGCACCTTCTGAGCGCACATAGCCATCGGCACTGCTATCGAAGGGCTTACAGCGGCCGGTTGGCGACAACATTGACGCCTTTGCAAAACCCACAAACGGCGAAGGATGCAGCAGCATATTCACCCCGCCGGTTAAGGCGCTGTCGGCCTCACCCACCCACAGACTTTTACAGGCTTCGTGCACAGCCACCAGTGATGAGGAACAGGCCGTATCAACCGCTACGCTGGGGCCTTTTAAGTCGAATTGATAAGACAGCCGGTTAGCCGCAATACTCGCGGTATTCCCAGTCATGGTATAGGCGTCCGCGACCGACATGTCATCGACGGCTCGATTACCATAGTCATTACTCGCGATACCAATGAAAACCGCGCAATTACTGCCGGCCAGGGTGTCGACCCGCTGCTGACCATCGGTTAATGCCTGCCAAGTTAATTCCAGCAACAGTCGTTGCTGCGGGTCCATTTGCGCGGCTTCGCGCGGCGAAATACCAAAAAATTGCGCATCAAATTGATCAATGTTCGATAATTGACCGGCAGCGAAGGTGTAACTGGTGCCAGGTGTGGCTTTATTATCGTGCTGAAAAAGGGAGGTATCCCAACGGCTGGGGTCGACTTCGGTAACTAAATCTTGCTGGTCGATTAATGCTTGCCAAAATGACTCGGCATCGCCAATATCGCCAGGAAAGCGGAGGCCCATACCCACCAGCGCAACAGGCTCTTTTTTAATCAACATGATGGCAAGATTCCTTCATATAACAACATTCCATTGCTTTGATACCTCGTCAACAAACCAGAAACCGAGAAGAATATTGCCGAGCCAACTAGAATGAATATTATACAGAAAAAAGCACTAGAATTGTAGTTAATGAGGATCATTATAAATAGAAAAGAGCCATCAACTAAGGGATAGCAATAATTCAATCTCAAACCCAATCTGAGCAAAAAAAAATAAAATGAGGGCTTTATCTGACAAAGAAATACTTATTTATATCTGAATAGGGCCATCGTTCACTCTGAACTAAAAAGTGCTATTTTTATCAAACATTTAGCACAGC
>CALCNB010000127.1 GCA_937897785.1 uncultured Cellvibrionales bacterium
CTCGCTTGCATATCTGTCTGTTTGACCTTGGTAAACAAAGCTATTCAAAGACTGACAGGATAGCGAAAACATAGAGAATAAAATAGGTAAAAATCTCCCTTAGTCGCGATAAAACAAGACTCCCGCAGTGAAGATAAAGTGTATGGTGAAAATAATTCACAAGTGCCTATTATTTTGAAAAAAGAAATTCGTACTCAAGCCTTAGTGGATAATGGTAAGACCATAGTGTTAGGAGGTATTTTTAGAGAAAGTGAGCTCGAGCAAGAGACTAAAGTGCCTTTGCTGGGCGATATTCCCCTGTTGGGCAGACTATTCAAGCGAACTATCGTTGGCCATCAAAAAAAATGAGTTGCTGATTTTCATAACACCTAAAATATTAACTGATAGCGTGTTAGACTAATTTAGTTGCGCTATGCTATAAATAGTGTCTTTTAACCACTAGGCGAAATCAGTCGGTGCTTTATGTCAGACGCAACGAGAATATTTCTGGTCGGCCCAATGGGCGCTGGAAAAACGACCATCGGTCGTTATTTGGCAAGTGCTTTGCAATTACCTTTCATCGATACCGATCACGAGATAGAGCAGCGAAGTGGCGCGGATATTCCATGGATATTTGATGTTGAAGGTGAGCAGGGGTTTCGCGATCGAGAGCATAAAGTGCTCTATGATATCTGCCAATCTTCTCCTGCTGTTATCGCCACCGGTGTTGGTATCGTTATTCGCGAAGAAAATCGGCAATTGTTGAATCAATCTGGCACCTCAGTTTTTTTGCAAACTAGTGTGAGTCAGCAGTTGAGACGGACAGGAAATGACCGCTCAAGGCCGTTATTGAATGAGGGCGATCCAGCCCAGACGCTTAAAAATTTGATGATCATTCGTGAGCCCCTCTATCGAGAAGTGGCTGATATTATTATTGCGACTGAAAATAACAAGCCGCGTTTGACGGCGCAATCGATTGTTAAATCGCTTGAATCTTCGCATGGTCTAAGTAAGGACTAGCGCTATACACCATGTTTTTTTGTGGCCATCTCAAAGTGGTTGGTTCAATGAATGAGTCGCGGGATTTTTTGTCTAAGAGACAGATCTTTGACTTTATCGTTGTTAATGGTTAAATAGCAGATATTCACTGAAAAAGGTTCGCAAACGTGGCATCTATCACCCTTCAAGTCGACTTGGCCGAGCGAAGTTATCCCATTATTATTGGTGCGGGATTATTAAAAGACGAGGCATTATTACAGCAGTATATTGGCTCGGGTCAATTGATGGTGGTCACCAATGAAACCATCGCGCCGCTTTATTTAGATTCATTGCTGAATAAGATACCGAATGCAGACTCGATAATCCTGCCAGACGGCGAACAGTTCAAGCAATTGGCAACGGTGGAGCGCGTCTTTGAAGCCTTATTAAACCAACGTCACAATCGAACGACGACGTTGCTCGCCCTCGGTGGCGGTGTCGTCGGTGATATGACGGGTTTCGCTGCAGCTTGTTATCAGCGAGGCGTCAAGTTTATTCAGGCGCCAACCACTTTGCTAGCCCAAGTGGATTCTTCCGTAGGGGGGAAAACTGGAGTTAATCATGCTCTAGGCAAAAATATGATCGGTGCTTTTCATCAGCCTGCAGCCGTATTAATTGATACCGATACTTTGTCCAGCTTACCTATACGTGAATATCAAGCCGGTCTAGCCGAGGTGATTAAGTACGGTTTAATCTGCGATGCTGACTTTTTCATTTGGCTGGAACAAAACATGCCAGCATTAATGGCGCGAGAGCAAGCGGCTTTGCAATACGCAATTGCACGATCCTGCGAAAATAAAGCGAAAGTAGTGGCTGCCGATGAACGTGAAAGGGGTATTCGTGCGATTCTCAATTTAGGTCATACGTTTGGCCACGCGATTGAGACCGCAACAGCGTATAAAACTTGGTTGCATGGTGAAGCCGTTGGTTTTGGGATGATTATGGCGCTCGATCTTTCTATTCGCTTAGGCTTAATTAACGCTTCTGTATTAGAGCGTACGATAGCACTCATAGCGGCCGCAGGGTTGCCGGTATCAGCGCCGGCCAATTTACCGGCTAGCGATGCGATATTAGGCTTAATGGGTATGGATAAAAAAGTGCTTGATGGGCATTTACGCCTAGTACTATTGCGCGCTATTGGCGATGCTTTTGTCAGCAATGATTTTGATACTGATTTACTTAAACAAACCTTACAACATTATTTGTAAAATAAATCTCTTGCGTTTAACGCTATGGTGATGGAAATCAATAGAGACTCCGACTCACAAAAACGCCTTGCAGTTGATTCCGGCAAAGTTACTCCTGCTACCTCCCCGGCTGCTTCTGAAATATATCGGGATGAAAAAAAACGCGCTCAATTTAATGCGTATTTAGCAAGGTATCGATTTGAGCGCGACCCTTTTATTGATCAAGATAATAGTGGGCTGTTTTATCCGGGATCTGGTCGGCAGCAGGCGGTCCAATCTTTGTTACATTTCTCGCGTTATGGCAGTACGCCCGTTTTCCTTACGGGGCCCGCAGGTGCCGGCAAGACCGCGACTTTGAGCGCGGCTGTGCGTGAGTTAAAAGGCGATGTTGACATAGCAAGCATTCGAGCTGAACTGATGATGAGTACCGCGCAAGTTTTCACAGCTTTAGCGACCGGTCTTGGTATTGATATCGATCCTGATAGTGCTGACGATGTGGAGTGGTTGGGTCAGAACTTGCTGGCATTTTTTGAGAGCAATACGGCGATTGAGCGACAATCCCTTATTTGTATTGATAATGTTGAGGATTTAGGCCTCGAGGCACTGGCGTCGGTATTTACTTTACTTGCAGCGGCTGAGGGTAAACTAGCGGCTATTCTCGTCGGCCAGCAGCAGGCCCTGAGTTTACTGGAGTCAGCGGCAGAAACGGAAGATTTACTGATTAATCGAATTGAGCTGAGGCCTTTTAGCCAGTCTGAAGTTTATGACTATGTTTTTTATCGGCTTGAAGCGGTTGGATTTAAAGGTGAGTTCCCGCTAAGCCAGATGCAGCTTCAAGCGCTAACGTATAGGAGTCAGGGTAGCGTGCGACAGTTGCATCAAGTGGTGCGTAGTATGCTAATGGCAGGTAAAGCGAGCCAGATCCCATCCCGTAAACCCTTTCCCTTAGGCCATGCAGTCGCATTGATCTTTCTAACAATTTTGATCGTATTTATTTATAACTCAAATGTTGAAGAGCCGGTTTCAGTCAAAAATTTTGAGCCAATTGTGTTAGTTGGTGCTAAGTCTGACTTAACGCAAGAGCCTGAAAGTAATTTTCAATCTTCGATTGACGATGAACCATCCTCAACGGTTAAAGATGCCTTTACGGTAAAAACCGCCGATCAAGTTAGGACGAGTTTACAGGCGCTGGCAAACGACCTACCGGCAGCAAAAAATACGGATGTGATGAGTGGCCCGCACGAGGTTGCCATTACAGCGGCCTCAACGGCAGTGAAAGATGATAGGGTTACACGTGATATTGCTACTCAAGAGGTTGATTTAAATGAGAAAAGTGGTAATTTTCAGACAGAAAGCAGGCGGTTTACGATCGCAGATTGGCCTGATACCGGTTACGCACTTCAAATTTTTGGCACCCACAACCCTAAGCGTGCCAAGCAACTGGTTGAGCAATATGCTAAGCAATTATCGCTATTTGTCTATGAGACGCGCTACAGCGGTAAGGCCTGGTTTGTCGTGGTCAGTGGCCCTTATATCGGTCGGGATGAAGCCAAACAAGCCATTCAAGATCTCGCTCCCGGATTACAGCGATTGAGACCTTGGCCACGTAATATCGCCAGTATTCAATCCGATATTCAGCGATTTAGTGCTGTCATTGACTCTGAACAAGAGTAGAATACTAACCAGAACTATCTTTATCGTTGGTGATATTCCTAAGTTATTGTTTTTTCTTGTTTAATAGCTAATTTCACAGTCGATAAATGGATAATTGTTCATAGTCGTACTTACGTGTAGAATACATCTCCCTTTTTTAGCCTGATGGCCGATATTTGGCTCTGATTTTTTCAGTAACACATTGAGAATTAACAATATTTTTTAACCAAAAGGGGATTGGATAGTTTCGCCTCTTTTTGCATCTAACTAAGGTGGAAGGTTACTGTGGTGGCTCTCAATATTTTTAAATTTTCGATTTTTTGATTTAAACAAGCGATTCAAACTTATGACTGATAACACTCGGATCGGCCTTTACGACAGCTCGTTAGATAAGAGTAGCTGTGGCGTTGGCTTCCTAACCCGAAAAGACGGTAAGCAGACCCATGACCTTTTAGTGAAAGGCCATGAGGCACTTTGTGCTGTGCCACATCGAGGCGGCATGTCGGCTGAAGGTGTGGGCGATGGTGCCGGTGTATCGATCGATTTATCACTGGAATTTTTTAACCACGTCACCGGTCATGATTTGTGTTTGGGTCAGTTTGGGGTAGGTAATTTTTTTATGCCCAGCGATGTTAGTCAGCATCAATTAGCAAAGCAATTGATTGATGATGCGCTCAGCGCTGCAGGCATGACAACACTCATCACCCGCGATGTGCCCGTTAATAATGACGTGTTGCGTCCTGCAGCTGTGCAGTATCAATTGCCGATTATACAGTGGGTATTTTTAGCTCCCGAGGGTATTGCAGGCGATAGTTTTCATCAAAAGATTCACCAAGTTTTATTGGCAGTAGAATCACGAGCTTATACCGAGCCTGAGCTAGATGGCCTTTATCCTTTGTCTTT
>CALCNB010000128.1 GCA_937897785.1 uncultured Cellvibrionales bacterium
CAAAAAGCGAGCTGGGCAACAGCCGTGTTTGTGTTTGCCGAAGTGACTTGGTGGTTAGCAATGCCTCTTTTAGGTAAAGAGATTATTGATTATTCAAAAGCCGCGTGGCATCGATGTAAGGCATTTTTTTCGCGTAAAGGCAGCTCAGCAGAGAGTCAACAAGCGGATAATCACGACAAGTAGTGATGCTTGGCTGTTTCTATAAGTGTTTTTATGTCTGGTTGAAATGCTTTTACTGAGTTACCATAACTCAGATATCTACTAAGTTAACCACAGGTTGAATGTATGTCATTGGTACCAAGAGCGACACCTTTCACGCGTGCTCGCCAACGACAAATCGTTAAGGTTGGCCAAGTCTCATTGGGGGGCGATCTTCCTGTGGTTGTTCAGTCGATGACAAATACCGACACGGCAGATATTGACTCAACAACGCAACAAATCATAGAGCTGGCTGAAGCTGGCTCCGAGCTGGTCCGTATTACAGTCAATAATGATGCCGCCGCGGCCGCCGTGCCTTTTATCAAAGAGCGATTAGAAATAAAAAATGTTCGGGTGCCTATTGTTGGCGATTTTCATTTTAATGGCCATCGTTTGCTTAGCGATAACCCAGCCTGTGCAGAAGCGTTAGATAAATATCGCATTAACCCTGGCAACGTAGGTCGTGGCGCTAAAAAAGATATACAGTTTAGTGAAATGATCGAAATCGCCTGTCGCTATGACAAGCCGGTCCGTATTGGTGTTAACTGGGGTAGTCTCGATCAGACGCTGCTGGCTAAATTGCTCGATCAAAATAGTGCGCTTGAGCAGCCACTTGAGTTAAACCGCGTTATGCAAGATGCCGTAATTCAATCTGCGCTTGAGAGTGCTGCGATGGCTGAATCGGTCGGTATGGCACGCGACCGGATTATTCTGTCTTGCAAGACCAGTCATGTACAAGATCTCATTACCATTTATCGACGCCTAGCCGCCGAATGTGACTATGCTTTGCACCTCGGCTTAACAGAGGCGGGTATGGGGTCAAAAGGGATTGTCGCCTCAACCGCCGCCTTATCAGTTTTATTGCAAGACAATATTGGCGATACTATTCGCATCTCGATCACCCCTGAGCCAGGCGGTAGTCGTGTTAAAGAAGTACAAGTGGCGCAAGAAATCCTGCAAACAATGGGCTTACGGGCCTTTACGCCTATGGTGATTGCTTGTCCGGGTTGCGGGAGGACGACCAGTACTTACTTTCAGCAGTTGGCTGAAGATATTCAAACCTTTTTACGTCACCAGATGCCCATTTGGCGTGACAAATATCCTGGCGTTGAATCAATGAATGTGGCGGTAATGGGTTGTGTGGTCAATGGTCCCGGTGAAAGTAAGCATGCTAATATTGGTATCAGCCTACCGGGCAATGGTGAG
>CALCNB010000129.1 GCA_937897785.1 uncultured Cellvibrionales bacterium
ACTGCCTCCATCGCCGCCGTCGCCGCCATCAGGCCCGCCTCGAGGGATATATTTTTCACGGCGAAAGCTAAGGCCACCTTTACCACCTTTGCCTGCTGTCACTGAAATAATTGCTTCATCAACAAATTTCATGGTTGTGCCTATTTAATAGTTGGCCAACAGTAACTGAATATATTGTTTCCGTTTAAACGTAGGGCCGATACAAAAAAGCCCCGTCGTAAGACAGGGCTTTGGGGTTCATAAAAGCCGTGTTTACGAAACCACGTTAACGTATTTTCGATTTTTTGGGCCTTTCTGTTCAAACTTAATGAAGCCATCACCCGTTGCAAAGAGAGTATGATCTTTACCCATTCCAACATTGACACCAGGGTGCACTTTAGTGCCGCGCTGACGAATAATAATGTTGCCAGCTTTGACGGCCTCGCCACCAAAACATTTAACACCTAATCGTTTTGACTCTGAATCGCGTCCGTTACGCGTACTACCACCCGCTTTTTTATGCGCCATGATTTACTCCAAAATTTATCTAATCTGTTAGTTGATTGAAAACCTTAGCCAGCAATGCTGGTGATCTTTAGTTCGGTGTACCACTGTCGATGACCCATCTGTTTACGGTGATGCTTGCGTCGACGAAACTTAACAATAGTTACTTTTTCATGACGGCCGTGTGACACAACCTCAGCAGTAACAGAGCTACCAGCGACATAAGGCGCACCAATTTTTACTGATTCACCTTCACCAACCATCAGGACTTGATCGATAGTGAGTGACTCGCCAGTGGCAAGGTCAAGTTTTTCGACTTTGAGGGTTTCACCTTCGATGACTCGGTGCTGTTTACCACCACTTTCAACAACTGCGTACATAATTTTCTCCGTATTGTGGCCAAACTTGGCTTTTGGGTTAACGCGCTATTTTTATTGGCGAGTTTGGCAACGGTAATGAGCCTTTTAGCTCGATATAAAGGGTAAATCAATTACCCCTAAAAAGGGCGCGAATAATAAGCTATCTTGCCGGTTGAGACAAGGATTCATCGGTTTTTTAAGGGGTATTTATTCTCACGGTAGCTCATTGGGAGCGAGTTGATTGAATATAGGACCAAAAATGCTACTTTACCCAAGGTGGTAGTGTATCTTTTTGATAGAAGCAGCTAGTAAAAATAAACGGTAGAAGGGATAACGGCTTATCGTTGCTTAAGTCAGCGCTGAGCGGTCACACATAAAAAAGCAGACGACTAGACGTCTGCTTTTTTAAAAAAATATATAAATCAATAGCTTAAACTAAAATAAGGTGACTTAGCTGGCGAGGGCTTTGACCTGGGCATTAAGGCGTGATTTATGGCGTGCGGCTTTGTTCTTGTGAATAACGCCTTTATCGGCCATGCGGTCAATAACCGGAACAGCATCGTTATACGCGGCTTGAGCGGCGCTAGCATCACCGCTGCTGATGGCAGCAATAACGCGTTTTAAATAAGTACGCACCATAGATCGCATACTTGCATTGTGATTACGACGTTTTTCAGCTTGTCGCGCGCGTTTTTTTGATTGGGGCGAATTGGCCAAGATTATCTCCAATAGTACATATTAAGGCTTAAATTTAAGGCCGCCGATTATTCAGAGTTGTAAGGTGATTGTCAATAGCTGTATAAACAGTGAAAATAGAGAAAACCACCCGAAATTGCAGTATTTGACAATAAAAGGTGTTTTTAACTGGTCTCACTCATAAAAACAGGTAAAACGCGCATCTATGTCTAAAGCTTCCGCTACTTTTCAGCCCTTAACCTTGTCTGTATTAACGGTCTCTGACACGCGAACCGACAAAAATGACACTTCAGGTGATTATTTAGTCGATTCGATCACGGCAGCAGGCCATCATTTATTCCAGCGTGATATTGTTAAAGACGATATCTACGCTATTCGGGCCACTATCTCAGCGTGGATTGCTGAAAAAGCGGTCGATGCGGTGTTGATTACCGGCGGTACCGGTTTTAGTGGCCGTGATTCCACTCCCGAGGCAATCAGCCCCTTGTTCGATAAGGAAATTGACGGTTTTGGTGAGCTGTTTAGGCAGCTGTCTTATGCCGATATTGGCACATCTACCATACAATCGCGCGCCTTGGCAGGCTTCGCCAACCATACCGTGATTTTTGCTATGCCTGGTTCAACCGGTGCTTGTCAGTTAGCATGGGATGCCATTTTGTCTGAACAGCTCGACAGTCGCCATCGACCTTGTAACTTCCATGGCGTGCTTCAGCACCAAAAAAACGATCAATGATAGCATTCGAGGCAGGCCTTGCTCAGATCTTAGCTAAAACGCTAGAGCCCGAGTTTGAATCAATATCGCTGAATAAGGCCTTGGGTCGTATAACCGCCGCGCAGCAAATAGCCGCTATCGATGTGCCATCGGTTGATAACAGTGCTATGGATGGCTATGCCGTTCGTTGTGCAGATTTTGCGCGGGGTAACACCCTTACCGTTTCGCAGCGAATTGCCGCAGGGGATTTGGCCCGTGCGTTAGAGCCCGGGTCGGTAGCGCGAATTTTTACCGGCGCGATGATACCGGCAGGTGCCGATGCCGTCATACTCCAAGAAGACAGTCAGTCGTTGGTTGAAAGTAATCAGGTGACTTTCACTGAAACACCTTCTCTAGGCCAACATATTCGATTAGCAGGCCAAGATATACGATGTCAGTCAGAGGTGGTTGCAAAAGGGCATCGACTGAGTGCGGGAGATATTGGTTTGTTGGCCTCGGTCGGGGTAAGCAAATTACAATGTTATCGGCCCTTAACCGTTGCTTTTTTTTCCACCGGTGATGAGCTTAAAGACCCTGAACAGGGGCTTGAGCCTGGGCAAATATACAATTCTAACCGTTACTTTTTAGCCGCTAAAATAGCTGAATGCGGGGCTATTCCGCTTGATCTCGGCCGATGCCCTGATGATGCGGCATCGACAGGGCAGTTTTTATTGCAGGCTGCTGAGCAAGCCGATTGCGTGATTACGACCGGTGGCATGTCGGTTGGCGAAGAAGATTATGTTCGTCAACAAGTTGAAACCTTAGGCTGTATTGATTTTTGGAAATTAGCTATTAAGCCCGGTAAGCCAGTTGCCTTTGGCCAGCTTCAAGGCACAGCTTTTTTTGGTTTACCAGGTAACCCGGTGTCTGCCTACGTGACATTTCATTTATTGGTTAGGCCGTGGTTATTGAAATCTATGGGGCTGACCAACTTAGTTGATATCGATCTTGCCAGTGCAAACCTGAAAGGCTATGCAGCCACCGCAAATTTTGAGCGACATAATCGCGGACGACGATTGGATTTTTTACGCGGTGTTGCGCGTATTAATGAAACTGGGCAGCTGGTTGCCGACTTATTTGATAATCAAAGCTCGGGTGTATTGTCGTCGATCTCTGCGGCCAATATTTTAATTCCTATTGCTGCTGGCCAGCGATTAACAGCCGGTGAACGTTGCGCTATTTTGCCGCTATCATGTTTTGGTGAGTTGAAAATTTAGCTTTTCTTAGTCGGTATAGCGTTGAAAAACTAAGCTGGCGTTAGTGCCGCCAAAGCCAAAGCTGTTTGACATAACGCGATTTAATTCGCGGCCCTCAATCGTTTTTTCAATAATGGGTAAGCCCTTAGCGGCTTCATCAAGCTGATGGATGTTGGCAGAGCCAGCAATGAAGTTGTTTTGTAACATTAGCAAGCTGTAAATCGCTTCTTGGACGCCAGCGGCACCCAGAGAGTGCCCGGATAAAGACTTTGTTGAGCTGATCGAGGGGATATTTTCACCAAAAGTTGTTTTCATCGCGGCGAGTTCGACCATGTCACCCGCGGGGGTGCTAGTGCCGTGTGCATTGATATAGTCAATGTTACCGTCGAGATTGGCGCTGGCTAACTGCATGGCTCTAACAGCTCCTTCCCCCGATGGCGCGACCATCTCTGCACCGTCCGAAGTTGCGCCATAACCAACGATTTCAGCGTAAATTTTCGCACCGCGGGCTTTTGCGTGTTCTAGCTCTTCCAACACTAACATGCCAGCACCGCCGGCGATAACAAAGCCGTCTCGATCGCTGTCATAAGCTCTAGAGGCTAATTCTGGGGTATCATTATATTTTGACGACAATGCACCCATGGCATCAAAAAGGCAGCTCATCGTCCAGTGTTCTTCTTCACCGCCACCGGCAAAAACAATGTCTTGTTTGCCTAACTGGATTTGCTCCATCGCATTGCCGATACAGTGTGCGCTGGTTGAGCAAGCTGAAGAAATAGAATAATTGATCCCTTTAATTTTAAAGGCTGTGGCGAGACAGGCGGATACTGTGCTGCCCATGGTTTGCGTAACGCGATAGGGTCCTACTCGTTTAATACCCCGTTGCTGTAGGATTTCTGCCGCCGCTACTTGGCTGGCTGAGGACGCGCCGCCTGAGCCAGCAATGATACCGGTGCGAGGGTGAGAGAGCTCGACGGGCTCAAGACCTGCATCGGCAATTGCCGCAGCCATCGAAAGGTAGGCGAAGCCCGCGGCACTGCCCATAAAACGCAATAGTTTTCGATCAATTAGCTCGCTGAGATCAAGATCGATCATGCCTGCAATGTGGCTGCGCATGCCTAATTCAGCGTAGCTAGGATTAAACTTAATGCCTGAAAGGCCTTGTTTAAGAGCAGCTGTAACGGTTTCTGTGGTTGATCCTAAACAGGAAGTGATACCCATGCCTGAAACAACGATTCTTCTCATGAATGATCCTTTTACTGCAACTCAATAATTAAACCGTAATTATACGATGAAATCCTTATTGCCGGAAATCAAAACGTTTAAAAAAGTGTAGCGTTTGGTGGGAGATTATTTCTTAAATAGGCCGACGCGCAGATCCTTAGCGGTGTAAATGACCTTGTCATCGACTTCCATGGTGGCATCGGCGATACCCATTACTAATTTTCGCTCAATGAGTCGGCTCAAATGAATTTTATATGTGACGAGCTTGGCTTCGGGCGTCACTTGGCCGGTGAATTTCACTTCGCCACAGCCTAACGCGCGACCTTGACCCTCATTGCCTTTCCAGCCTAGAAAAAAACCAATTAACTGCCACAGCGCATCAAGACCAAGACAGCCAGGCATGACTGGGTCGCCGGGGAAGTGGCAATCAAAGAACCAAAGCTTTGGGTGTATATCAAGTTCAGCTTCAATATAACCTTTGTTAAAATTGCCTTCTTGCTCGGTGATTTTAGTTATGCGGTCTAACATAAGCATATTATCGATCGGTAATTGCGCATTGCCAGGGCCAAAAATGTGGCCATGGCCACAGGCAATTAATTCCTCTTTAGAAAAAGAATTTTGAGTGATTGTCATGTTTCATGGCCCAATAAGGTTATAATAAGATGGAAAACGCAAGCTGGGTATTGCTAAGCCTTGGCTGCGGCGTCATTTTAGCGATTATCATGATTAAGTCCAGCGGCAATAGTTAAATGCGACGTTTTCCTGCTAAAAAGCTAAGGTATTATCGGTGTTTTTATGACTTCGCCTAATTGAAGTTTACTTTAACATGTTAAAAGGATAGTTATGGTTTTTCCTGTCATCTTATGTGGTGGTTCAGGCAGTCGATTATGGCCTTTGTCAAGAGCGTCATACCCGAAACAATTTATCGATCTTTTAGCCGATGGCCATTCAATGCTGCAGTCGACAGCGCTTCGATTAAAAAGTCTCGATGATGTGGCAGCTCCTCTTGCAATTTGTAATCATGAAAACCGTTTTTTTGTGGCTGAGCAATTTCAGCAGTTAGGGGTTAAGCCTGCAAGTATCATCCTAGAGCCTGTGGCAAGAAACACAGCCCCGGCAGTAGCCATTGCGGCATTCTCGGCTATAGAAATCAATCCAGATGCCGTATTGCTTGTTTTGCCAGCTGATCACCATATTAAAAACCACCAGGCTTTTTCAACTGCGGTTAATCAAGCGACGCCTGCTGCAGAGCAGGGTTATTTAGTTTCCTTTGGTATTGTGCCCGACGCTGCAGAGACAGGTTATGGCTACATAGAGCGTGGTGAGTCTTTATCTATTGATAACACTGAGGCGTCTATTTTTTCAATAAAGCGGTTTGTTGAAAAGCCAAATAAGCAGACGGCAGAAAGTTATATTACCGATCCAAACTTTAGTTGGAACAGCGGGATGTTTCTTTTCCGTGCCGATCAATATTTGGCCGAGTTAGGTGCTTATGCTCCAGAGATTTATCAAGCTAGTAAACAGGCATTTAATCAGGCCTATCGCGATCTAGATTTTATTCGTGTTGATGAAGAATGTTTTGTTGCCTGCCCCAGTGATTCAATTGATTATGCTGTCATGGAGCATACCGCGAAAGGTGCTATGCTGCCTTTAGCGGCTGAGTGGAGCGATGTGGGTTCCTGGCAAGCGATATGGGATATTTCTGATAAAGATGAGCAAGGTAATGTGGTTGTTGGTGATGTGCTTATGCAGGACAGTGTTAATAGTTTGGTGATGAGCGATCATCGTCTCGTTGCGACGCTAGGTTTGTCCAATGCCGTGGTGGTTGAAACCAGTGATGCCGTTTTAGTAGCCGACAAAAATGCAATTCAAGACGTCAAAAAAATTGTCACTGCCTTGCAGTTGAGTCACCGCAGTGAAGGCTCAGCGCATCAGTTAGTGTTTCGACCATGGGGTAGCTATGAAACCATTTGTCAAGGTGAGCAGTTTCAAGTCAAAAGAATTGTTGTGCATTGCGGGCAAAAGCTCTCGCTGCAGATGCACCATCACAGGGCGGAGCATTGGGTGGTGGTTTCTGGTAAGGCGCAAGTCACCTGTGGCGACGAGGTTTTCACTTTAATTGAA
>CALCNB010000130.1 GCA_937897785.1 uncultured Cellvibrionales bacterium
CGAGCCCTACGCGAAAGTCAATTGGGCCAGTCATATTGATCCAGACACGGGCAGGCCAGTGATGACGGATGTTGCTAATTATCGTGATGAGCCTCAGTTTACCTTGCCCTCCATGGTCGGCGCTCACAACTGGCACCCCATGGCTTATCATCCCGAACATCAGTTGATGTATATTCCCACTATTGAGCAGGGCTTTGAATTTAAGGCCAATGATGAGTTTGCGAATGAAGGCACATTGCATACCGGTGTGGCGATGAGTATGGGGCGTGCCGATCCGTTACTGTTTAAAGCGGTTCAGAAAGCCACTCATATCGGTTCGATAGTGGCCTGGGATCCGGTAGCCCAAACCGAGCGATGGCGGGTCGATTTCGATAAACCGTGGTCCATGAGTTTACTGGCAACGGCAGGTAATTTACTGTTTCAAGGCAGTCATGATGGTTGGTTAAAAGCCTATCGTGCCGATACTGGCGAACTCGTTTGGCAATCATTAACGCAAATTGCGGCCATGGCACCGCCGATCACCTATACGGTTGATGGTGAGCAATATATTGCCATTATGGCCGGCTGGGGGGGCTTCATGGGGATGATGGGCGCCGACAGTGTTCAGCATACCGCCAGTAAAGGGCGAGTACTGGCCTTTAAGATTGGCGGTGAAGCGAGCCTGCCACCATTAACCGAGCGTCCGATTATGCCGCCGGCGCCGCCCTTAACCGCTAGCGAATCAGCGCTTGATGACGGCGCGCAATTGTATGCCACGCATTGCGGCCGATGCCATGGCCCAGCGGTGCAAGGCGGTGGCTTGGTGCCTGATTTACGCTATATGACCGAGCAAACGCATCAGTTGTTTGATGTGATCGTCTTGGGTGGTCTGTATGCGGATAAAGGGATGGTTAGCTTCAATGAAGTTTTGTCAGAATCTGATTCACATTTGATTCACCAGTATGTGATCGCTGAAATCCAGGCACATCATGCCATGGCGGCTGACCCTGAATGGTGGAATGCGCTTAAGCTGTGGTTTTATGAAAAGCTAATCCGCTTCTCAGCGGGTTAGAATATCGACAAAATTTAAAAATCACTTTTATTTTTTTACCTTAGGATTGTTTTTCACATATCCCTGAGTAAAATGACCTATTGTTTTAAAGTAGCGCTTAGCTCATGCCGCCATCGAGCAGGCTAACGCTCAATTATCCACGTATTTATATTGAACTGAAGCCAGTGTAGGAACCACAGATGAGCGATTTACCATCAGAATTACGTTATGCCGCTAGCCATGAATGGGCTCGCGTAGAAGCCGACGGCAGTGTTGTGATAGGCATTACCGATCATGCACAGGCCCAGTTAGGCGATGTGGTTTATGTTGAGTTGCCTGATATTGGCCAAATTCTATCGGCCGGCGATGAGGCGGGCGTCGTTGAGTCCGTTAAAGCCGCGTCAGATGTGTATGCACCGATTTCAGGTGAAGTGATCGCGGTTAATGAGCGTTTAGACGATGAGCCAGAAACTGTTAACAGTGAGCCCTATGAAGATGGTTGGTTTTATCGACTGCAGCCAGCAGATACGGTTGAGCTTGATGAACTGTTAACGTCAGATGCCTATGCAGAAGTGGTCGCTGAAGACAATTAAACACTAGCGCTATCAATAAGGTCTCATTAACGAGGCCTTTTTTTTTGACGGTGCTTTTTGACGGTGAGTAAATAAAAAAGATGAAAGGCCCATATCCACTCAACTTACACTTCCAGCAGTCGCTGGCGATGTTTGTGCATCAGAAAACCGATATTCATATTTCTGAACAAATTATTGAAAACGGTATTTGGGAATCCTACGAAACCAGCATATTGGAAAAATTACTGTTTCCCGGCGCGACCTTTATTGATGTGGGTGCGAATATTGGCTACTACAGCTTAATTGGCGCTGTGCTTGTCGGTGACAACGGTCGCGTCGTTGCCTTTGAGCCAGAGCAAGATAACTTTGCTTTATTAGAAAAAAACCTGTCATTTAATCATATTAAAAATGTTGTGGCGGTGAATGCCGGTTTAAGTGCTGATCAAAGGCAAGGTAAATTGTACCTTAACAAAGAAAATCGTGGTGACCACCAAATATACCAACAAACGAGTAGTGCCGCGCCGCGTACTGAACAGGCGATTAGTTTAGTTGCGGGCAACGATTTTTTAAGTCAGCAATTATTTCCTCCTGTTCGCCAGATTGACGTGCTTAAAATCGATACGCAGGGCGCAGAGTTCCTTGTACTGAGTGGCCTCATGCCACTATTAAAGGCGAGTTTACCGCGATTAAAAATGATCATTGAGTTTACCCCTTATAGTTTAAAACAAGCAGGAGCGAGTGGCATGGCCTTATTAGAGCTTGTTAATGAGCTCGAGTTACCCATGCAATTAATAGATCACCTTGGCCGTCAGTTGCGTCCAATAAGCCGATTAGAGATGCAGCAATGGATAGCGCAAACCGATGCAGCAGTGGGCAATGAAGGGTTTATTAATTTATTAGTCGGCCATCACTGAATAACAGTAACGTCATCTCGTTCAGCTATTTGGCTAGGTATACTTTTTATATTCGACATTGGTTAGGTAGGCGTTTTATGAAGACTATTTCTGTGCTTATAATTAGCATTGGTTTTTTTTATGCTGGTACTCTGCACTTTACTGCTGCGCATGATTTGGCAGCCATTACCCCATTACCGTTTGCCTTAGAAATTGTGTGGTTAACCGGTATTATGGAATTTATTTTTCCTGTTTTTTTATTATGGCCTAAATTTCGCGCCGTGACTGGCTTATGGTTATCGATTTTTTGTTTGGCGGTATTAACCGCGAATATTAATATGGCGGTTAATAATCTTCCTATGTTTGGTCAGCCAGTGGCGCCATGGATTGCATGGTTAAGATTGCCTATGCAATTTGTGTTAATTGCCTGGATTCTTTATGCCTGTGATTCCATGAAACTGCTGAACCGTTACGGTTGGCGTGCGCTGTTTCATTGCCAATAATGAGCTATTGATTTTTTAAAATATAAAATTGACTTTATCATAAAAAACTATGCGTTATTTAATGATATTCCTCTGTATTTTATTAGGCTCTTGTACCGGCACGCCTGCCGACATAAAGGCCGTCGAAAACTTTGAATTACAGCGTTATCTGGGCCAATGGTATGAGATCGCACGCTTAGATCATTCGTTTGAACGCGGTTTAAGTCACGTTAGCGCGCATTACACAATCAATAATGACGGGAGTGTGACGGTTACTAATCGCGGCTTTAAGGCCGATAAAAATCGCTGGGATGAGGCGCAGGGGCGCGCTTTGGTGGTTGAAGATCCAACTGTCGGCCATCTAAAAGTTTCTTTTTTTGGGCCTTTTTTTGGCGCCTATGTAATTTTTGAATTAGACCAACTGCATTATCAATACGCGTTTGTGACCAGCTACAATAAAGAATTTTTATGGCTTCTGGCACGTACACCCACCGTTGATGAAGCCGTGATTCAGCGGTTTAAAGCAGTGATCAGCACCTATGATTTTGATCAACAGAGCTTGATCTGGGTTGACCAGTCGTAATGCCCCGTTCTGATGACTGGTCGTGACGATAATGCCAGTTAAATATCAATTATTCATTGGCTAAAATGCCAGGAGAAATCACATGCTATTAAAAAACAAGATTGGCTTAGTGACCGGCGGTGGCGATGGTATTGGTCGTGCAACCTGTATGGCGTTTGCTAACGATGGCGCGAAAGTGGCAGTGGCCGATATTCGTTTAGAGATGGCTCAGAAGACCGTTGATTTAATTAAAGCTAACGGTGGTGAGGCGATTGCGATTAAGGTTGATGTTTCTAAAGCGGCTGAAGTTGAGGCGATGGTCGCTGCAACCGTTGAGCATTTTGGTTCGCTGGATTGTGTGTCGAATAATGCCGCGGGAGGGGCTAGCTTTGCGATGCTACCCGAGATGGAAGAAGGTAGTTGGGATAAGACGCAAGCCGTTTGTTTAAAAGGGGTTTGGCTCTGTTTAAAGTATCAGATACCGGCAATGTTAAAAACTGGCGGGGGTGCTATTGTCAATATCGCATCATTGTCGGCTGTGCGTGGTGAAGCCATGCAGTCACCATACAGCGCGGCTAAAGGTGGCGTGATTGCTTTAACACGCACTGCCGCGGCTGAATGGGCAAGGGACGGTATTCGGATTAATGCCATTAACCCTGGAGGCATTCGCACAGAGGGTATAAAACGGTATTTTGAGCAGGTACCCGGGGCAGAAGAAAATACGGCGGGTGTTCATGCTATGCGGCGCTTGGGCGAGCCAGAAGAAGTGGCTGATGCGGTCTGCTACTTAGTGTCAGACCGCGCCTCATTTATCACGGGTACAAGCTTAGATGTCGATGGGGGCATTATGGTTAATCCCCACACATTGTGATGCGTCTCGATAAAAATTGATAAGGCAAAAAAATTAATGTTACAAATGA
>CALCNB010000131.1 GCA_937897785.1 uncultured Cellvibrionales bacterium
AAAACGCCATTGATACGGTTATTAACTGCGATGTTTACGCTCGCCACTGAACGTACAGCTGATTCAGGTGATCCTGTCGGTGAGAATCGTGCCTTGCTATTATCATTAGCCAAGCTCTATGGCGCCGATGATTTAAATGCTATCTTACAAGGCAATAATCTGGGTCAATTCAACCGCAAACGACTCAATTACACTATTTATGGCCGCCGTGATTTAGCCCAACATTTAATATTGTCTGCAGGAATTTCGCTGCTTGCGGATGAAGATTTAGCTAACCTTATTGGCCTTGATAAAGAGATTTCTGACTACCAAGCCGGTAAAACAATCAGTGCTTGGGACTTATTAGCCGACCAAGCCGGCATTCGTTTAGCACGTAATGCCACACGCTCAGAGCGATCGGCAAAGCAGGTGCAGCAATTACTGTCTCAAGCCAAGTCTGACAAACACTTACTGCCTGATCTAGGCCCTGATTTCTCTTATGCAAAAGATCAATTCGAAGTCGGCGATCTCGATGAACTGAATCAACTAACAAGTTTAATCCTTGATGGATTAGTCATTTTTAAAAAATAATCATAAGTGACTGATATATATAATAATAATAAAAGGCTTTGTACTGGCATTAGCCGATAAGCAAACTATACTTGATTAATAAGCAACCTTTTTTACTATCATCGATGGCAGTGAGGCCCACCCTTCCCTAACTGCTTTGAAAAGGACCCGTTATGGCGTCAATCCCAACGCGTAAAGCCTTGGTCATCAACCCTGATCCCAGCTTGCGTAAGACAATGGCTCAGCAATTACAGCAATATCATTTTGCTGTGATTGTTGAAGCCGGTAATGGGCTCGAGGCTATCAATATCTTAGGCGAGCAAGCCGTTGATTTAGTCGTCACTGACATCGCTATTGGTCAAGTCGATGCCTGGCGACTGACTCGCCTCATCCGCTCCAATATGCTTGCCTCATCGGCCCACACTAAAGTGATTGTCGTGTCTTCCACCTACAGTGAGCGTATTGCTGAAGCAACTGCCAAAGAGTTTGAAATTAATCGCTTCATACCTATGAGCCGACTCTCTGACTTAGGAAAGATCGCTGATAACTTACTGAAGAACGACCATGCTGTTGTTTCGAAAGCGCGGATTCTGGTGATAGAAGATTATCAAGATACCGCTGAATTAGTTGAACGGGTATTAAGTAATCGTTTTGAAATTACCCATGCAGCAGATGGTGAAACCGGCCTACAACTTTGGCAGCAACATCAACACGACATTGTTTTGTTAGATTTAATGCTGCCCAAATTATCTGGCGAGGAAGTCCTGCGAGAAATTATAAAACAAAAACCCAGTCAATCTATTGTCATGATGACGGCTCATGGCGATGCCAAGAAAGCCGGTGAATTGATTATTGCGGGAGCCATCGACTTTATTGCTAAGCCCTTTCGAGCAGAACAATTACGTCATGTTTGCAGTATTGCCGCTCATCGTGAAGATTTTATTATTAGCAATGAGCAGTTCAAAGAAAAACAAAATGCCTTGATTGAAGAAAAAAGTCGTGCCCAGATCACACTTGAATCTATTGCTGACGGTGTAATCACCACCGATGCCTCCGGCAAGATTGACTACGCCAATCCTATCGCCGAAAAGTTATTAAATGAATCACTCGACGATCTTATTGGCCGATCGATTGATACCGTATTTTACACCTACCATGAAGTATCACGAATTCCAACTGCAAACCTTGTTAAGCGGGCCATTGCTGAAAACGCCATTATCAATTCAGTTGCCAACCATATTCTAAAAACAAAAGATAACCAAGAAAGAATTATTGAGCAGCAAGCGGCGCCTATCAGAGACTCTAAAGACTGCGCAATTGGCGCGACATTAGTGTTTCGAGACAAAACAGAAGCAAAAAATATTGAAAAACAACTATCATTT
>CALCNB010000132.1 GCA_937897785.1 uncultured Cellvibrionales bacterium
CTCAAATTATTCGACTTTAATCCTAAGAAAATCCTTAATCGAGAGAGTTGGAACTCTCTTACAATTGTTGATTACAAATACCCCTCTTCAGGATGTGTTGCTTATCTAATTACGCGAAAAGCAGCTCAGAAATGAGGCCTCACCGATACACTGCTTATTCTTTTTATCATCGATATTATATTGGTTACTCTGGCTAGTAGCAGAGTTTAATATTTATCAGGATACTGGGCAATATTATTGGCTAATATTAGCCGGATTAGGCTATAGTATTTATCAAAAAAATAATTGATGCCAGTTTTTCTCTGCTCATTACTTTCTTATAAATTGATAAAACTTCTTCCCAAAAAATGCGACTATCCAGAAGAATGTAATTATTTTTTATTTATTTTTCAGGATCATTATTTATTCCACTGTAACATTGATTTATGAATAATGAGCCCTCTAACCATATCAAGCTTATTCTTGGCAACGCCAACAAACGCTTTTCTGGCGTTACCTCCACTATGTTACAAGTGTTAAGCCGTCAAGAAAAACTCACTCGAGTGGCTGTGCTGGGTAAACATTTTTTACCCGAGCACATCCAAGCAATGAACTTTTTTGCTTTAGCTAGGCTTTGCTATAAGCCCTTGCCGAACGGCCAATGGCGTGTTTTTCATGCCCGCCGCAACGATGAGATGATTCAGGCACTGCTGTTAAAGTGGGTGTTTCGCGCCAAATTAAAAATTGCTTTTACCTCTACCGCTCAACGGCATCATAGCCGGTTGACGAAATTTTTAATGCGACAGATGGATTCGATTATATCGACCTGTTCGGCTGCGGCCAGCTATCTTGAGACTCCGCCTGATATTATCATTCCCCACGGTATCGATACTCACACTTTTTTCCCCGCTGAGAATAGAGAAGACTGCTGGAGGGAACTGGGCTTACCAGGCAGGTACGGCATCGGTATTTTTGGTCGTATTCGCCCACAAAAGGGCTTAGACCGTTTAATTGACGCCGTCATACCGCTACTTCCCAACCAGCCTGATTTTACCGTTGTGATTACCGGCCAAATTCAACGCCAAGACCAAGCTTATTTCGACCAGCAAATGCAAAAAATCAAACAAGCGGGGCTTGAAAAGCAGGTTCACTATTTAGGCGAACTGCCTTTTTCTGACATACCGAAGGTGATACGTTCTATGACTTTAGTCGCCGCATTAAGTCGAAATGAAGGTTTCGGACTCACTGTCATCGAAGCCATGGCCAGTGGCGCTGCCGTCATCGCCAGTGATGCCGGTGCCTGGCCCGATATTATCCGCCAAGGCGTCGATGGCTACTCTGTAAGCGGCAACCAACAAGCCATCAATAGCACATTAAAAACCCTGTTAGATTCACCACAATTATTACTTGAAATGGGCGCAGAAGCACGTCAACATGCCGAGCAACATTTCAGCATCGATCGAGAAGCGCAACAGTTAACTGATCATTTATTGTCTCTACAGTGATCTGCGCCTATTATTAACCTACCGCTTCTTGGTACGCATCAAGCGCGCATCGATATATTAATTGAGGTCAATCAAGATTTCATCTAAGCCAACACAGTCATCCTTATACCATCCGCGGCATTGGTTCAGCTGGTTGGCTATTTTTATGGTGCGGCTCATCACTCGGCTACCCTTTAGCGTTCAAAAAAAAATCGGTACCGCTTTAGCTTATATACTTTTATTTGTTAGCGCCAAACGTCGACATATTGTTACCACCAACGTACGCCTTTGCTTTCCCGAATTGAACGATTCAGAGCAACTTGATTTCGTTCGTGATATCTTTATCGCCAACAGCATTGGTTTTTTTGAAATTGCTTCGGCCTGGTGGGCTGACCCCAATACGCTAGCTGATCGCTTTACCGTTGAGGGGCTTGAGCATATTGAAACTGCTAAAAAAGACGGGCATGGGGTATTACTAATAAGCGGTCATTTTGTTCACCTAGACCTCTGCGGCATTTTTATTAACCATGTTACGCCGATTGATGTGGTCTATCGGCCCAACAACAACCCCGTAATGGAACAGGTGGTCACCCAAGGGCGACAACGCTTTTTTGACGCCGTGCTTGACCGATCGAATGTGCGCACCATTGTTAAACGCTTACGGGCAGGAAAAACCGTGTGGTACTCGCCCGATCAAGATTTTGGTCGCAAGCACATTGTTTTTGCGCCCTTCTTTGGTATCAATGCTGCGACTATCACCGCTCCTGCGCGGCTCCTTGCCATGGGTAATGCTAAGGCTGTCGGGGCAAGCTTTTATCGAGATAATGTCAGCAACCAATATAGGCTGACCTTTCACCCTATTGACCCCAGCTTCCCAAGTGGCGATGATTTTCAAGATTCTCTGCTGATTAATCGTTTTCTGGAAGATTGGATTCGCCAACAGCCTGATCAATATATGTGGGTACATCGTCGTTTCAAAACTCGCCCAGAAGGCGAAAGTTCACTTTATTAATCTTTTTGGAACCTATATTGGTTGGACTAGGGATGGGCAAGACAGCATTTCTTCAATATAATAAGTAATTGCTTTAGCAAAGATTTTCTAGGATCAAAACCATGAGTCATTACCGTATCAGCCCAGATGTTATGCCTACGTTGGC
Organism: uncultured Cellvibrionales bacterium; assembly: GCA_937897785.1. Taxonomy (GTDB): domain Bacteria; phylum Pseudomonadota; class Gammaproteobacteria; order Pseudomonadales; family UBA7434; genus UBA7434. The sequence continues at coordinate 2,621 of CALCNB010000132.1, forward strand.
AGACTTCTCTCTGCCCGAAGAGCTTGGCTTCGGAGAGGTCAAGGTACCTATCATGTACCGAGCCGATTACGCTAACAGCGAATGGCAGCCGGCCCAACTGACGCCCTATGGTAATATTGAAATCGATCCAGCCGCCAAAGTATTGCACTACGCCCAAGAAGTATTTGAAGGCCTGAAGGCTTACCGCGTAGGCAGTCAACGAGCCAATTTTTTTCGTCCGCTAGAAAATCTCAAACGCATGAACCGCTCTGCAGAGCGAATGTGTATGATAGAGATCCCAGAATCTATCTGGATGGACGGCATTAGCTTAATGACCGCTTACAGTGAGCCGTTTATCCCTAATGAATCGGGAAAATCACTTTACTTACGGCCGTTCTTAATCGGCACTAAATCCAATCTTGGTATGGGGATATCAGACAGCTTCACATTTATGGTCATTGCTAGCCCATCAACGATTTACCATGCGGGCCATATGAAGATACAAATTGAACGCGAAG
>CALCNB010000133.1 GCA_937897785.1 uncultured Cellvibrionales bacterium
TGCAAACCATGAACGCGCTTTAACAGCTCACCATGAAATAAAAATCGATGGGTAAAGTAATAAATAAAATCATAGACTAACAGCACACAAACGATGTCGGTTAAAAAGCGCCACCATGCCATAGACTCAAGCGTTAACACCGCGGGCGCAACGATCAAAATGAGCAGTAGACTGATAAAGCTACCTACCTGCCCGTTCTGCTTCATTACCGGTGGATATTTAGGCTTTTTTCGCTTAGGGGCATCTTCACGTCGATTCCATTGACGCATTTCTTCAATTGCAGCCACTTTAAATGGCAGAGTATTACTGAGTCGCATCAATACCATCACCGTCAGCATATAACACAAAGCTACCGGCCACGGATAACTTGTTAATAGGTCCAGCATAATTAATCACCCATTTTTTAAAGTTACTCTAAAGTGCCAAACATCCAATCGTACAAAGGAGAAAGCGTCGAGTAGTTTCCACGTTTCATATCGATATGATGCGTCGCATGTTTCGTTGTAATGTAATCTACGATCGAATAAGGAAAACGATTCACATTGAATTTTGTGTGGTTAATTTGATTCACGTTATTAAAAATAAATTGCGCAACAATAAGACTGACTGCGTGATAGCCACCAAACACCATTCCCAAGCCAAAAACACTGCCCATGAACAAAGATGTCCCTATTAACGTCTCCAGCGGATGCACATATTGACTGTCAATATAGGAGATATCTCTGGCCTGATGATGCAAGCCATGTACGCGCTTCAAAAGCTCGCCGTGAAAAATAAACCGATGTGTTAAATAATAAAAGAAGTCGTAAACCAATAGAATAACCAATGCATCGGTTAAGTATTTCCACCACGGTTGAGCTTCGAGCGTTACCACAAAAGGCACGAGCAAGATAAAGAAAATTAAATGGGTGTACATGCCGACACTGCGCATTTGCTTTCTTATTGCCTTATATTTAGGTAGCGCTTTTTTCGGCTTATCCTCAGTACGATTCCACTGATGCATTTCCTGCACCACGGGTAATTTAAATGCCGCCCACCACGCAAGCTTAGTGATCAGGACTAAACCAATAAAATGGACCAGTAAACCTTGCCAGTGATAATGCTCTATAAACCAATCAATCATGCAATTTCTATCCTGTGGTGACTGCTATTCTTATATCGTTAATTGCCTTATTAACTCAGAGACTTGCTCTGGGGTATAATGCTGTTTGACTAATTTCGCTAAATTATCAGGGCTAGTGTTCACGGCCGGCTTATTATTAACCAGTAGCTCAGCCTCGAGCTTCAAGCCAAAATAAAGTGTTTTAAAGCCCTGCTGTAACTGCTTGAAAGCCTGAGCACCCAAAATCTCAATGAACTCTTTTTCGATCGTACTAATCGCTGACATCGAATCGGCCATCAACTGCCAGCCTTGCTCTGTAAAATTAAATAAAACCATTTTAGCATTGGCTGTAATTTGAGATGAGCGAGATAAATATCCAAGCTTTTCAAGGTCATTGGCCATTACACTAATAGCTTGCTTACTAACATTTTGGGTATTGGCCATAGACTGAATTGCACCGCCGTCTAAACCGATCAGCGCCAAAACCTGGCCATGGGCGACCGTAATCGAACGGTGTCCTGCCAACTGCGTTAAGGTTAATAATCGCTGACTAAAATAATGACTCAACTGAGGCAATAGAACACCCAACAATTGGTCGTTAGGCGATGATGATAGAGCTTGTTGTGACGTCAACAAACCTAAGCCGTTAACCAGGGCATTCAGATGCTGGATGAATATCGTGAGAGGTTGACTTTGCGCTTTAGTCGACTGAGTAACAGTGAGTAAATTCGCATAATCAGCTGCTACTTTCTGAATACCATTTTGACCCTCGAGAGCCAGCCTAAAACCGCTATTGGTTAAGCATAGTAAACGGGCTCGGCCGTCACGAGGATCAGCTATTCGCTGAACATAGTCCAATGCTTCAAGCTGATTAATGGTTTGGTTACACACCTGCTTACTGACACCTAACTGATTCGCTAATTCAGAGGGACGAAAGTCATAAAGCTTTGTGTCACCTTGTTGAATTAGCGCACGGCGTCTGGCCAAGGCAGCAATAACCGGTTCAAAACTTAATCGTAATCCACTAAAGCCCGCCTCTTCCGTTAACATAGTCATCAAGCTGAGCTGAAAATGGCGAGATACCGCAATAGCATGCCGCGCCATATTATTAGAATAGCTTACCCAAAGCGGTTCCATAGCAGATGAATCGCCTGTATTCAGTGAGGCTATTACGGCTTCAATATCAGCATGATCACTATTTGTGCTAAACATAGTCATAGATAGTAAATGCGCATTGACTACTTGTCAATACAGATTTACTATAGTTTGGCGCTTTATTAAAAGAATAAGAGGCAAATTCATGACAACAAAATACGCGGGTTTTATCGGCTTAGGCAATATTGGTCAACCGATGGCACAGCACCTCAATGCCAGTAACTTCCCTCTGATGGTTTTCGACCACTTCCCCGAGGCAATGGCTAGTTTAGTTGAGGCCGGGGCAAAAGCGGCCAGCAATGCCGCTGAAATAGCCCAAAACTGTAACTATATTGGCTTATGTGTACGAGATGATAACGACGTTAACGATTTGCTTTATGGTGACCAAGGGATTCTAGAAAATAGCACCGCAGGCACGTTAATTGCTATTCATAGTACTGTCACTCAGGCCAGCTTGCTTCGCTGGGCAAGCGATGCCGCCGCTAAGGATATTCATCTTATCGATGCACCGATGACCGGAGGAGCAAACGGTGCTGAAGCAGGCACGCTGTGCTACATGGTTGGCGGCGAGTCTGCACAGATAGAACAGTGCCGCCCTTACCTTAATACCTCAGCCGCTACAATCATACATGCAGGTAACTTAGGTGCTGGCATCGCACTCAAGCTGTGTAATAACTTAATCACCTATTCACAGTTTACGGCGATGTCTGAAGCCACTCGATTAGCAGAAGCCTGCGGCTTATCTGCAGAAGTATTACGTGAGGTCGGCAAAGAAAACGGCGTAATCAACGAACAGATGTACATGTTTATTAGCAACCGAAATGCCTTGGCTGCCAATGGCGACCAAGCCACCATTGATAAATACATGGGGCCGATGGGCTTGCTCGGTGAAAAAGATCTTAATTGCGCGCTAACAACAGCAGCAGATCTACAACTCTCTCTCCCGGCCACTGAAGTAATTCGAGATATGATCAACGATGTTTTTATTGCCAAAGCGTAAATAAAAAAACAATCAGCAATCAACGTCATACTGAAGCAGACTAATTAGGACTTAACTATGAACCCTGAAACACGATTATTCATTAACGGCGAATTATGCGAGGCTGAAAATGCGGCGCAATATGACAATATAAGCCCCGTAACAGAACAAGTCATCGGCCAAGCCGCCGATGCCAGTCCCGCAGATATGGAGCGTGCTATTAGTGCGGCTAGGCAGGCCTTTGACCACACTGATTGGTCGACAAATCATACATTTAGACATCAATGCTTACGTCAATTACACGATGGGCTTTTGAAAGTTAAAGACGATTTAAAAGCGCAAATATCGGCTGAGACAGGTGCACCCTTAGGCATTTGTGGCGACAGTGGTCCACAGTGTGATATCCCCATTGGCTTCATCGAACAAACCTTAAAAACGCTGCCTGATTTTGAGTGGAGTCGCGATGAAGGCTATGCAGAACCTTTAGGCCAACCGACCCAACGCCTGGTTGAAAAAGAAGCCATCGGCGTAGTGGCCTGTATCACGCCGTGGAATGTGCCATTACAAATTAACTTAGCTAAATGCATTCCAGCGTTAGCCGCCGGTTGTACGATCGTATTAAAAGCGGCCCCCGATACACCTTGGGCGGCCAGCATGCTGGGACGAGTCGTTGCAGAACATACTGACATCCCCGCTGGCGTATTTAATGTCATAACCGCAGAAGACCCTGCTATCGTGGGTGACCAATTGATCAATGACCCACGTGTCGACATGGTCTCCTTCACTGGCTCAACAGCCATTGGTAAACACATTATGACGGCAGCGGCTAAGACAGTTAAGAAAGTATTTCTAGAACTCGGCGGCAAGTCTGCCAATATCATTCTCGATGATGCTGATATCGAATCATCACTGTTCAGTGTTCTAGCCGTTTGCTTTCATGCCGGTCAGGGTTGTGCGATTAATACACGCCTGTTAATTCCACGAGAAAAACAATCACAGGTTGAAGAGTTATTGAAAACGTATTTTACGTTTATTCAATACGGAGACCCCAGCAGTGACAGCCAAATTATGGGACCTGTTGTGAATAAGCGCCAACATCAACGGGTGCTTGAATATATTGAAAAAGGTAAACAAGAAGGCGCCCGCTTATTATTGGGCGGCGGTATACCCAGCAATCTAGAAACTGGCTACTACATTGAACCCACCGTTTTTGTCGATGTTACTAACGATATGACTATCGCCCAAGAAGAAATTTTTGGGCCGGTATTATCGGTAATCGCTTACGATAATGAAGAACAAGCCATCAATATTGCTAACGATTCAATTTACGGTTTATCAGGTATGGTTTGGTCAGCGACTGACGAGCGCGCGCTAGCGGTGGCTAGACGCATCCGCACAGGCACAATTTCTGTTAATGGTGGTAACTACTACAGTGCCGACGTTCCCTTTGGCGGTTACAAACAAAGCGGTATTGGTCGAGAAATGGGCAAAGAAGGCTTTGAAGAATACCTCGAAACTAAAACTATCGCGATTGGCGTCAAACAATGAGCAGTAAAGAGATGACAGAAACCTCAGCACTCACTGGACAGGCCTATATTGTGACTGGCGGCTCAAAAGGTTTTGGCTACGCGGTTTCAGATGCACTGCTTGCACGCGGGGCTAAAGTCGGGCTATTGGCCAGAGGGCAACAGGGCTTAGACGATGCCGCTAAAAAACTTTCTGAACAGCATCCGCACGAAAACATTTTCACGCAACGCTGCGATGTAGCTAATAGCGATGATATTCGGCAAGCATTCGCCAATACTAAACAACAGTTTGGTCGACTTAACGGCTTAATCAATAACGCTGGCCTCGCCCGTCCCGGCAGTGTTGAGACGCTTCGTGAAGATGAAATCATACTACAAATCAATACTAATTTTTTAGGTACTGTGTTGTGCTCGCAAGCGGCTATACCACTTTTGCGTGGCGAGGATAACCCGCGCATCATTAATATCTCATCGGCCAGCGCTTGGCACTATAACGAAATGCTACACCTGTCTATCTATGCCTCGGTGAAAGCCGCCGTTGAACGTTTCACTCGCGACTTACGCCTTGAATGCCAAGAAGATGATATTGGTGTGACCTGTATTCGACCCGGTGCTGCCTGGACAGAATTTGCTGAAGGCTGGGACAGTAAGCGCTTAACGGCTGGCGTTGAAGCTTGGGCAAAACGTTTTGGTACAGTTTCCGACAGCGGCATGGATGTCAGTCACGTGGCAGAATCGATCTGCTATGCACTGTCATATCCGCCAGGTGTGGCGGTTGACTTACTCGAAGTCAGGCCCAACAGTATCGCCAGTAAAGAGGCGTGGTAGATTAACAAACAACAATAACGAATCTTAATTATTGCAGAGGTAAACTATGGACTTTACAGGAAAAACCATCATTATTACAGGCTCTGGCGGCGGCATTGGTGAAGGCTATGCAAAAGCCTGTGCTGACAAAGGCATGAATGTCATCATTGCCGAGCTAA
>CALCNB010000134.1 GCA_937897785.1 uncultured Cellvibrionales bacterium
GATCAATGTAAAGGGTCTTGAGGCAGTATTGTTTATGAGATCTATGGATTACATCACTATCAGTCAGACGCGCCGATTCCGCCCGAATGATAAGCACACTACCCTCATCGTTATAATCAACTAACAATACATCACTAATTGTCTTACTCTGCTGATCATACGCCTCGGCATAGCTCACGCTTTGACTATTATCAGCATGCTGAAATTTACCAGGCCGAACAAAAGAAAAGGCATCGTTATTATTTGACTCTTCAAGTAAAACCTGCAAACGATTGAGACTGCTTGGCGCAGCAATTATCGTGAGATAAGCCACCAAAACACTGACTACGACAGCGGGAAATAAGGTAATGCCTACCAACCGTTTTTTACTGACACCACAGGCGTTAATAACCACCATTTCACTGTCAGTATATAAGCGACCCAAAGCCAGCAGTACGCCGATAAAAAAGCCTAAAGGTATGACCAGCGGTAAAAAATCAGGGATACGATAAAAAATAACCCAAAAAACAATTTCTGATGAGAGATCGCCGGTACTAGACTGAGACAAGTATTTTGCCAGACGACCACTAGTGACTATGCACAAAAGTACCAGCGTCACCGCAGCACTGGTCTGAAAAATTTGTCTACAAAGGTAGCGAAATAGAATCATATGAATTAATAGTTCTCAACATTTCACCTTATTAAAGCAACCCCTGAGCTTAAAAAGCAATATGACAATTAACAAGCTTGTACTAATCAGGCTAGTCAAAACATTAGCAGGGTAGCCAACACCTATCGGTTATTAATAAATCAAAAACAAAATTAATAACTGAAGGAAAAACAATCAAAAGTGTGATTTATGACCGCTTAATGACGCTATATAGGTAATTAGTTCGCATTTAATCTCAAAAAAGTGGCGCTTAACCGTTTAAGGACTACTATTAATCCTGTAACAGTCTCTGACTGCTACAACTCCAGGTCAAAAATAACCTCTTATGAAGACGTCCATTGGACGTCTTTTTTTTATCTACTGCTTTTTAATCAGCTGAACTAGTACCCAAGGAGCCGTCACTACTGCCCACAGGTGCTCATCTTTTTGCTGCCAATCAAGCGCCTGCTCATCACTGACAGCGGCTAATTGATTGACAGCCACCCATTTAGAAACAGCTTGAGTATTATCTGATGATACGGCCGCGGCCACTTCCACTAAGTTAAGACTGTTATCAACAAGCAAAACCTTTCCCCCAGCAAAAAATCTCGCCAGCTCACGCCAGGCAATTTTACTGGTCTGCCCGAGGATATTGTCTAGCACATTGTCATTCATAATATACCCTTATTGACCCGACAAATACTATCGAAGTTTCCGCTGGAAATAATCAGGTAGCGACGTCGAACCTAACAAAAAACGACGGACTAAATCTAATGCCAAAGCACTTATCATTGTTTGAAAAAACTGCCTTCCAACAGGATAATTAAAACGCTTAGCCTGCAAATTATCTCTACTTCCCCATGCGATCCAAACCGTTCCGACTGGCTTTTCTGCAGTCCCACCCTTGGGTCCGGCTATGCCCGATACAGCGATAACACAATCCGCCGATGCTGAATCAAGAGCGCCCAAAGCCATAGCTCGCACAACATCTTCACTGACAGAACCATATTGCTCAATCAAGTCACTATCAACGCCTAAAATCTGTTGCTTAATCGCATTGGAATAAGTGATAAAACCCGCTTCAAACACTGATGAAACGCCGCTAACACCTGTGATCTGCGAGGCAATCATACCGCCAGTGCAGGATTCAGCAATCGTTATTTGCTGCTGGCGTTTTTGAAGCAACTCAACCACAACAGACGCTAAGCTATCATCGTTTTCACCGACAATAAATTCGCCGACAATTCTCTGCAATTGAGCTTCACAGTCATTACGTAAATCTAAATACTCGATGCTATCTATTTCTAGCTTGAGCTCTAACAAAGGTGCACCTGCGCGAAAGCCAACCGTCACTTCTTTAGGCCAATCAGGACAATGGTCTGCTAGTAATTGCTGCAGGGTAGATTCACCCATACCAAATAACTTTAAGCGTCTAACCAAGCGCCCTTTAGCGACTGGAAACGCGCGCTTAAGCGCCTCCGAGACGGAACCATCAAGCATCGCCGTAAGCTCAGAAGGAACACCTGGGGTGCAGAGTAATAAAGATTGATTAAAAACAAGCTGTATACCCACCGCACTACCGATGGGGTTGTCTAAAACTGCTGCAGTGGCTGGCAGCAAACTTTGCTTTAAATTCGCAGCATTAGCAGCAATGCCTCTTGCTTCACACCAAGCATTGACATGGGCTAAAGCCTGATTATTTTCAACCAGTGCTTGGCCACTTAAAATAGATAAAGCCTCAGCGGTCAAATCATCAACGGTTGGGCCCAAACCACCGTTAACAATGACGATCTCGTATCGATGCGTAAGATTTTTCAACTCACGGACAATTAGAGCAAGATCATCGCCAACGGTGACTTTATGGGCAACGTCAAAGCCTTGCAATGCGAGTGATTGGGCTATCCTCGAAGAATTAGAATCGACGGTATCACCCGTCATCAATTCATTACCTGTTAACAATAACGCAACTTTCAAAAAACACACCTCGTAAAAAAACTAACCGCTTTGCTTCGCCATTAAGCCGCCGACAATAAAATCAATGAGATTTTCAGTCCGCCATTTGAGTGATTCAGCATCAAGCTCGATCGCATTAATACGTCTAGCCTCATCCCACTCAGCAATAGCTGTCATTGTTTGGCGACCCATTAATTGCAAGCGAAGATGTATAACAGGGAGTGGTAACGGCTTAAGCGACTTAATCATCAAGCTAGTGATTTCAAACATGGCACGGTTTCTATCTCGATTCTTTTGAAATAATTCTCGACCAGGTTGATAAGCATATAACTGCGCCAGAGTAGAAACATAAATACTGTCGTCAGCAGGCTTTAATAACTCTTCAGCAAAAGGCCGAACAAAGACTTCGGTCAGCTTTCTCACCGTTACTACTTCACCGCGATGTTGAAGAAGATCAAGCCGCCGAAGCCGCTCTTGATTAATGGGCGTAATTCGGTAATTAAGAATCGCTTCAATTAGCCCATCCCGACTACCAAAATGGTATTGTAATGCCGAGTGATTTTTATGGCCCGCTTCTTTCGCAATCATCCGCGTTGAAACAGCCTCTAAGCCGTGAGCGGCAAAAAGTCGCTCCGCAGCGGTCAGCAGTGTCATAGCACCACTCTCAAAAGTATCGGAATCTAAGTCGAGTATTTTTCTTGTCACTCATCCACCTTTTAACGGTATCAATATATTCTTTCGTCAAGCAGGCCTAAGCTTCAATATCAAACTGGGTGAAATTGGGTGAGCGCTTCTCAACAAAAGCAGCCATCGCTTCTTTTGATTCGGCTGATCGCAAGGCCTCACCAAACTGCTCCATTTCATAAACAATTCGATCAGTCAGCGGCTCTTCATCGCGGCGCATCAGACGTTTAGCCTGACGAATAGTCTTTTTAGGAAGCCTAGCAATTCGTCTAGCTTCTTCGGCAACCAGTTCTTTTAATTGATCTTCAGCACAGAGATGGCCAATCAAACCGCAATCCTTTGCTTCTTGAGCAGTAATTCTTTCAGCAAACATAAGTAAGCGCGCCGCCATTTGATAACCTAAATACTTAGGCATTAATAGAGATGAGCCCGCTTCTGGGACGACTCCAAGGGTCACAAAAGGAGTTGAGAAGAAAGCGCTATCAACGGCATAGACCTTATCACAATGCAACAAAATAGTCGTTCCTATGCCTATAGCGGGTCCATTCACTGCTGCTAGTATAGGTATATCGGTATTAGCTAAACGCAGTAATAATTTCACCACAGGAGACGTCTCGTCCTCAGGTGGTTGAGACATAAAATCAGCGATATCATTGCCTGCACTAAAAAAATCACCGGCTCCTGTCAACACGACAACTTTTATTTGAGCCTCTTGTTCAGCTCGAAAAATAGCTTGATTGGTTTGCTCATAGATAGCGTTATTCATTGGGTTCTTTTTTTCTGGTCGGTTAAATGTAACCGTTAATACGCCTTGATCAAGATTAATTAACACAGGATCTGTCATCGAGAAAGCACCTTTAGCATTGATAAGAGTAGAATCTTTAATATAATCGATTCCAGACAAGGAAAATACTGTTTTTGGTTTTTATTGCGTAATATATTCGTCGTCAGATCAACACTGCTGACTCAACTATGATATAGAACTAGCTAAACTGAGCTAAACTGACTAAAATTGAGCTAAAATGATCATTGATCAAAGTTATGGTCAGTAATTTAGAATCGAATACAGTCACAAAGTTAAATTATGAGCCTAAGCATCTATCATATTATTTTTTTATCGCTAGGATTACTGCTCGCTTGGTACTTTTTCTCTGAACTAAAAGTTCGCGAACTCACTTTACATGCAGCAAGAAAACACTGCCAATTGATGCAAGTACAACTCCTAGACCAAAGTGTGGGTCTATACCGAGTTTGGTTTAAACGTGGTACAGATAAGCGCCTACACTGGTGGAGAAACTATCAGTTTGAATTTACATCAACCGGAGAAGAACGCTACCAAGGCTTTATTATAGTCCTCGGTAATCGCGTCGAGAGCATTGACCTTGGCGTGCATAAATTCCCCGATCAAGAGAACTAAGAAAGTGACTAAATCTCACCCAGTCGAGCCATTAAAACAAATGATATTGGATTTTTCTGATTCTACCCTAGAGTCAATCAAGCCAAGCAATGTGACTGGATCTACAGCGGCTAACATTCACTACAGGCTAAAACGAAGCCAACGGAAAACGCTGTCGATCAGCGTTAAGCGCGCGACGGTAGAAGTAAGAGCGCCTTTGAAAGCGCCGCTCGATTGGATTGAAACCTTTATTCATAGCAAGGCAGGTTGGATTCGTCATCAAATCAACATCCAGACACTGCAATTGAGCGACATCTACAGGATTTGTGATCAAGCCATTATACCCGTGCTAGGAAAACCGCTACTACTAAGCATTAACGCTAACAGCAACCACAAACGATCATCCATTAGCTTCAATGATGAAGGTATTGACATTCAACTTCACACTTCTATGTCGCTCAGTAGCGGTGAAATCGAGAGTAAGAGTACAGTCATTTTCTTGGCCTGGTTAAAAAAACAGGCTGAACAATACATGTCAAAACGAACCAGAGACTTAGCTAATCAATTAGGTTTGAAAGACAAGCTACAAAAGATCAGTTATCGTCGCACCAAAAGTCAATGGGGGCATTGCACCAGCGAAGGAAACATACAATATAATCCGCTCATTATCATGGCGCCCTTATTCGTAGTCGACTATATTATAGCCCACGAAGTCTGCCATTTAGCCCATGCTAATCATTCAAAGCGATTCTGGGCCATGGTTGAAAAAAACTATCCACAAAGAAAGCATGCGGAGCAATGGCTCGACCAACACGGGCATCGCTTAGCAATTGAAATTAATAGATAAGTACACCTACTGCATTAAAACCTGACGCTTATCTTCAAGGTATTGTCTTAACTGATCAAGCAATGCTAACTGCTCAGAATCGGAAGCCTTTAATTTCTGAATATTTTCTAACTCGCTCTCTAGCCGACTGCCTTCACCAAAGAAACATTTTTCGCGACAATATTCGAACCACTCCTGCCGCTCATCTGACGATAGACTATCAGGGAAATTACGCGCTCGGTAACGAAGCAGCATCTCAACTAAACGAGCATCCTGAAAAGCAAATGTTTGCTCAGATAAAACGTGAGCGTTAGCTGAAACAACCGATGACATTAACCGCTTATCATTATTAGGAATGAAGCCGTCATACAATAAGGCCTCAGCATCTTTACCGCTATTATCAAAAGCCGTAGCAGCAATGACTTGTTGTAATTTATCAGCCAGATTAGTGCTGGCTAAATAGCGTTTTCGGTGCAACTCACAGGTATCAAGATCTATATTAAGCCTAGCAGCAACGACCGGGGTCAGCAGTTTAGCAGTTAATACAACAGGACATTTATTAATATGAATCGATTTTATCGGAATACGATCAATACCATCGGGCAGGTCCTCCGAGCGAGTAAATAATAACGACGCCAACTTTTCAACCGGCAGATCTAACACCGAATCTGGCTTGTGACGAAGATCGAGACAGATAATTTCATTTTTATTTTTTAGGCTTTGCGCCACTGGCAATACTAATGAAGCGGCCTTACTTTCAGGCCCAAAACGTGAGGATACATGCAAGATTGGCTTAGCTGAACCCAAGGCAAGTAGACTTAAAATCTTAGATTTCTTTCTCAACTCAAATATATGTTGATACAAATCTGGCTGCTTTTGTTTAATTAATTTAGCAAGCGCTATCGTTGCATAAACATCAGACAAGGCATCATGGGCCGATTGATGCTCAAGCCCATTCGCAACCGTTAAGTCTTCAAGACGAAAAGAGACCGCACCATCGTCGCGGCGTGGCCAATGAATACCTTCAGGGCGCAGGGCATAACACAAGCGCACCATATCGATAATATCCCATCGAGAATTATTATTTTCCCATTCACGCGCATAGGGATCATAAAAATTGCGGTATAAACCGTAACGTGTCACTTCATCATCAAAGCGGATGCTGTTATAACCAACCCCACAGGTATTTGGCTGTGCCAGTTCACGATGAATAGCGGCGAAAAAATCACGCTCGCTAATACCTTGATGCTCCACCTGCTGAGGCGTCATGCCAGTCACCATGCAGGCCTCAGCATGAGGAATAACATCTAGGGTGGGGCGACAAAGAATATTTAGAGGTGAACCGATAATATTAAAATTCATATCGGTACGCACACCAGCAAATTGTGACGGCCTGTCGTTTGCGGGATTCACCCCCCAAGTTTCATAGTCATGCCAGTAGAACGTATCCATTGATCATCCAAGGCTATAGAGCGTCAATTATTCAGAGAATTGATATCGAGCAAGCTTTGCATACAGCGGCGAACTTTTCAATAGACTGGCATGATCACCCTGTGCAACTAAGCGGCCCTGATCCATCACGGCAATACTGTCCGCATGCAAAATAGTTGATAAACGATGGGCGATAATCACCGTCGTGCGACCTTGCATTAATGCCGTTAACGCTTGCTGAACATGGTATTCGCTTTCGGTATCAAGGGCGCTGGTAGCTTCATCAAGCATTAATATGCGAGGGTCTTTTAGCACAGCTCGCGCTATCGCGATACGTTGTTTTTGCCCACCTGACAGCCGAACCCCCTGCTCACCTAAAAAACTCTCATAACCCTGCGGTAAACGGGCAATAAACTCATGCGCATATGCGGCTTTGGCCGCTGCTATGAGTTCGTCGTCACTCGCCGCTGGCTTACCATAGCGAATATTACTGGCTACATCATTAGTAAACAAAACCGGTTGCTGAGACACCACGGCCATTTGTTGCCGCAGAACTTGAGGGTCTAATCGACTAATATTGACACCATCTAATAACACTTGTCCCGCCTGGGGATCATAAAACCGCTGAAGCAATTCAAAAACTGTTGATTTTCCCGCACCAGAGGGGCCCACTAAAGCAATCACTTTCCCCTCAGGCAATCGCAGTGAGAAATCAACTAAAGCCGGCTGTTTAGGCCTTGAAGGGTAATAGAAGTTTACCCTGTTAAACGCTAACTCAGCTTTCAATGGGCCTGTAATGCCATCATCACCCTGCTGATCGATCAGACTTTCCACCGCCAATATCTCAATTAAGCGTTCAGTAGCACCAGCGGCACGTAATAAATCAGAAAAGACCTCAGAAATGGTTGCCACCCCCATCGCTACTAACATGGCATAAAATATAAAAGCCGCCAATTCGCCGGCTGTCATGACGCCGTTAATAACATCTCGACCACCAAACCAAAGCATCACCGCCAGTGCTAAGAAAACCATCATAATGACGGATGCGATTAAAAATGCACGATGTTTAATTCGTCGCCTAGCGAATATAAATGCGCGCTCTACCTGCCGTGAAAACGCCGCTTTCTCTTGCTGCTCTTGGGTATAGCTTTGAACGGTTTTTATATTTTGAATAATCTCACCAGCATAACTACCCACATCAGCAATTGAATCTTGACTGTCACGCGATAATCTCTTAACCCGCTTACCAAATAAACTCATGGGTAAAATAACCAGCGGAACGACCCATATCACTTTAAAAACTAACAAGGCATTGGTAACAAACAACATGATCAAGCCACCCAGCGTCGTGAGCGTACTCCTTAATGCCATCGAAACTGAACTGCCAATAATGGTCTGCAGTAAAGTCGTATCAGTAGTTAATCGCGATGTAATTTCACCGCTGCGATTGGTTTCGAAGTAACTTGGATGAAGGCTGGTCAAATGATTGAATACATCGGCACGAATATCTGCACTGACCCGCTCACCCAACCATGACACTAAATAAAAACGGGTAAACGTGCCCGCCGCCATAACGACCGCTAACACAACTAAAATCACTAATGATTGATTAAGTAGCTCAAGCGAATTTTGGCCAAAGCCTGCATCAATCACAAACTTAAGGCCCTGCCCCATCAACAGGCTTATTCCAGATGTCACGATTAACGCAAGCAGAGCGCCCAAGCAATAGATTTTATAGGGTGTTAAATAAGTAATTAGATAGCGCAGTGAAGAAAGCTTCTGGCTAGGCTTAAGTTGCTCAAATGAACTATCAGCCTCGGCCTTATCGATTGACGCAGCCATTGAAACAGCGGCACTGTTGGTGCTGTTATTATCGGGCATCAAGGTTTATCGCTGTAAAAAAGCTAACGTCACACTTTCAAATTCTTGTTTGCGTTCTATCATCGCCCAATGACCACAATTAGGGAAAACATGCAATTCAGCATTGGGAATAAGACGCATCGGCAGTAAAGCCATATCCACGGGCGTGACACGATCATCGCGACCCCAAGTGACCAATGTAGGGACTGTGATAGAACCTAAATGTGCGATTCTCGCGGTGGCATCAGGGCCTCGAAAAGCCGCGGCCATAGCTTTTTGTGTTTCTCTCGAATACATCACGCGACTGGTCGCTAATGTTTTTGCCTCTAGCGCTCTTTCCATGCGGGTATTAATTAACTCTTCGGTCACCATGCTCTGATCAAATACCATCGACCGTAACCAAGCAATAATTTTTTCGCGACTGGGGTCTTCAACAAAATCAGTTAATAAATTTAGTCCTTCACAGGGAAAGGGAGAAAACAAATTCATCCCCAAACCGCCGATAGTGACATACCGATGAACGCGATCACTGTGTTGTGCCGCTAAATAACCGCCAACAATACCGCCTAAGGAATTTCCAATAATATGTGCTTTTTCAATATCCAAACCATCGAGTAATCGAATACAGGCACTGACGCACTCCATTACCGGATTTCCCTCTACTGGATCACTGCCACCATAGCCGGGCAAATCAATAATCAAACAACGAAAATGCTCAGCAAAGAAGGGTAAATTGCCTTCAAAGTTAGCCCAACCACTGACACCCGGTCCGGAACCATGGATCATCAATAGCGCAGGCCCCTTACCCGCCTCGTGGTAATGAATGTTACCTTGTTCGGTCGCTAACTGCCGACTGGTCGACTCAAAATCAAAATCTGACATACAACAACTCGCTCATTATTCTTGTCATTAACCTTCAGAGGCAATACTGTGATCACGCTTATCAATTGAAGCAGCATAGTCTTCAATACTCATATTCAAATCTTTGGCTTTCAGCATATCAAGGGCAACATCGATGATCATATCCTCTTGACCGCCCACCATTTTACGTCGGCCTAGCTCAACCAAAATATCTCGCGTTTCTAAGCCATAGGTCTCAGACGCTTTTTCAGCATGGCGCAGGAAGCTGGAATACACACCCGCATAGCCCAGTGACAGGGTTTCTCGATCAACCCTAACCGGCCGATCCTGCAGAGGTCTAACCAAGTCATCGGCCGCATCCATTAACGCATAAAGATCAGTTCCATGATTCCAACCCATGCGTTCAATGGCAGCAATGAAGACTTCCAAAGGCGCATTACCCGCCCCCGCTCCCATGCCTGCAAGCGAGGCATCAACGCGATTAGCGCCATTTTGAACGGCAACAATTGAATTCGCCACGCCCAAAGCCAAGTTATGATGCGCGTGAATACCGCGTTCAGTCTTGGAGTCTAAGGTATCGCCAAAGGCCTTAAATCGATCAGCCACATCTTGCATATTGAGCGCACCGCCTGAATCGACAACATAAACGCATTCAGCGCCGTAAGACTCCATTAGCTTCGCTTGCTCGGCCAAGCCTTGCGGCGTTTGCATATGCGACATCATCAAAAAACCAATCGTGTCCATACCCAGTTCGCGAGCAAATTCAATATGCTGCTTAGACACATCGGCTTCGGTGCAATGCGTGGCAACTCTAACCGAACGAACCCCCATATCCCAGGCCCATTGCAAATCTTCTTTGACCGCAATACCGGGTAGAATCAGGGTGGTTAACTTGGCATGAGTCAATTCTTCTGCGACAGCCGCTATCCACTCTTTA
>CALCNB010000135.1 GCA_937897785.1 uncultured Cellvibrionales bacterium
GTTTGTTGAATACCTTTTATGTAGTCAATGCGGTACTGCTCAAGACTGGTTAACTTTTGCTTTTGCTGATTAACGTTCTGTTGGGCCTGTTTGTAGTATCGGGCTTCTCGCTGCTCTTTTTCGCGCTCGAATTCAGCTAAACGTTCTAGTTGTTTAGACATTATGCGATACCTTTTGGAAAGTTGATGACTTCTGGATCATAGCCAAGCTAACTTGCATTGCAGCGCTATACATTAGCCTTGCCCCAGCCCTTTAGCCAGTGCAGCCATGCCTTCTAAGCTCTCGTCATACGGTATGACTTGTTTCATCCCTTGCTGCAATAAAGCGTTGATTGCAGGCTCTGCGCGAATTGCCAGATCAATACGCGGGTCTGATCCTTTCGCATAAGCGCCAATAGAAATGAGGTCTTGGTTTTGTTTGTAGTTTGAATAAACTTGTCGAATACGACGCGCCATCAATTGATGTTCTTCGCTCACGACCATAGGCATTACACGGCTTATTGACGCCTCAATATCAATAGCAGGGTAATGACCGCTATCGGCAAGGGTTCGCGACAACACTACGTGACCATCTAAAATAGCGCGAGCGGCGTCGGCAATGGGGTCTTGCAAATCGTCACCTTCGGTTAGCACCGTATAAAAAGCCGTTATAGAGCCCTGTCGCTCGCTGCCGTTACCGGCACGCTCGACTAATGCAGGTAGGCGAGCAAACACCGACGGTGGGTAGCCTTTAGTAGCAGGCGGCTCGCCAACGGCAAGGGCAATTTCACGCTGCGCCATCGCGTAGCGCGTAAGGGAATCTATCAGAAGAAGAACTTTCATCCCCTTGTCGCGAAAATATTCAGCAATGGTAACCGCTGTTTCGCAGCCTTTAAGGCGCATCAACGGGGAGGTGTCTGCAGGGGCAGCGACAACAACGGCGCGCTGACGCTCTTCTTCGGTAAGTATTTCGTGAATAAATTCTTTAACTTCTCGACCACGCTCACCAACAAGACCAACGACCACTACATCGGCTTCACAGCCTCGGGTCATCATGCCTAACAGCACACTTTTACCCACGCCACTACCAGCAAACAAGCCGACCCGCTGTCCACATCCAATGCTCAACGAGGCATTAATCGATCGGACACCGACATCCAACACTTGATTGATTGGCTCTCTGTCGAGGGGATTAATGGGTTGCGGATGAAAAGAAATATTTTCAACGCTTCCGAGCGAGCCTTTACCATCGATAGGCGAACCGACACCATCGACAATACGACCTAATAGCGCCTCGCCTGCTGGCACCGCCACACTGGCCATAATAGGCTTAACTAAAGCCCCCGGCTTTAACTCTCTAATTGGCACTAAAGGCATCAAATAAGTAATAGAATGATTGAAACCTACCACTTCAACTTCAAAGCTAAGCGAATCGCTAGCCATGACCTGACAACGAGCACCCATGGCTAAATTGAGCCCTACCGCCTCTAAAGAAAGACCCACGACCCTAGAGATATGACCAACAGCATGCGCTTTAACTTCAGGCACACCAGAAGCCAAGCGGTCAGCAAAATAACTCAGCATGTCTAAGCTTTGGCCTCTGGAAACACGCTATCTAAAATCGTTTGAAACCGAGTTGAGCGCCTAAAATCGACTAAGCTATTTTCACTTTCAATAAGACAGTCACCAAGCTCCAAGCTATCTCTCGCGCATAACTGCCACTCTGGCTGAACAAACCCTGTTATTGATTCCAAGGTGGCCAGATCCTTGGGATGAAGAAATAATGTCAAATCGGTCTCAGTTACCGGCAAGGCATCAATAGCCAAACCAACAACTGAAGCTATACTACTATTATCGACCAGCAACTCTCGCTCACAAACTTTCTGGCTGATTGCCTCTACCAACTCTGTTAAAGTTTGCTTGAGCGCATGACTTTGCTTAGCAAGCGGATTAACTATCTCGCTGATAAGACTGGATAAGCTCGCTTGCTGAGCCGCGAGTTGCTCGGATGCTAATTGCTCAACGATGGCTTTGGCTCGCTGCTCACCTTCGATATAGCCTTTTTCATAGCCGCTGGCTCTGCCTTGCTGAAATCCTTCTTGCTCAGCTTGGAGTTTGATTTGCGCTAACTGCTCGACCGACATCGCACGATGTAGGCGCGGTCTAACAACATCATTCTGATTGCTGGCTATTTTTTGTTGCGAAAACCCACCTTGACTCGGCACTTTAATTTCAGGACTAACAATATGATTCGCTTCAAACTCAGGTAATAACCAAGGCTCGACAACAGTAGGAAGCTCTTCGGGTACTGCATCATCAGGCATAATATCTCTCAAAATGACTGTCAGAAAAATAAAACAATAGCGGTTAAGCCCTGATTAGAGCATTTGCTCACCAGGGCCTCCCAAAATAATTTCACCGTCGTCTGCCATACGTCTTGCTATGGTCAATATTTCGCGCTGCGCCGCTTCAACATCGCTTAACTTAGTTGGCCCTGTCGCCTCTAAATCATCACGCAGGAGATCAGCTGCTCGAGCAGACATATTATTGTATATTTTCTCTCTAAGCTCTTCGTCAGCGCCTTTTAGAGCGATTACCAACCCTTCATTAGACACTTCCCTAAGCAATAGCTGAATACCTCGATCATCAACATCAAGCAGATTCGCAAATACAAACATAAGGTCTTGTATTGTCTCAGCCAACTCACCGTCAATATCGCCCAAAGCACCCATTAACTCTGACTCAATATTGCCATCGAGGTTAGTCATTATATCGGCGGCAACCTTGGTGCCACCGATACGACGCTTTTGAGCCGACGAACCTCCTGAGAATTGTCGCTCTAAAATATTATTTAATTCATTTAAGGCATCAGGCTGAACCGTATCGAGTTTTGCCACCCTAACAATGACATCTAAGCGCATATTCTCAGGCAAATAAGACAATACCTCCGCCGATAGATCACCTTCCAAATAAGCAATAACAATCGCTTGAATCTGTGGATGTTCTTGTTTAATGACATCTGAAATAGCCCTAGCATCCATCCACTTTAACGTGTCTAGGCCTTGGGTGTTACCCCCCAATAAAATCCGGTCAATAATGCCTGACGCTTTCTCTGCGCCCAGTGCTCGGGTAAGCATATTTCTTACATAACTGTCAGCACCAATACCGAAGCCGGTGGTGTTAGTAATTTCCGCAATAAATGCGTTAAACACGGCGGCGACTCGCTCACGCTTTACATCTGACAAAGTTGCCATTGACGTGCCGATTCTTTGCACCTCTTTTGGGCCTAATTGTTTTAAAATGTTGGCTGCCGCCTCTTCACCCACGGTCAATAATAAAATGGCCGCTTTTTCAATATAGGGAATCGCGTCGTAAATAGACTTATCACTCATTATTAGACCATCCTTGTATCACTTGCGCTACGCGATCTGGATCTTCAGCCACCATGTTTCTTACCATATTAATCTGATCTTCTAGGCTATCGTTCGGAGAAGGCAGGAGATAATTACCACTTGGGTTAAATGTGACATTTCCCTCAGCATCGACCGAACCACCACTGGCGACGCTGGATTGCTGAATCGCATTTAAAGCCGCTAGATGCTTCACTTCGAGTTGCTTAATTTTTTTTGAATTTTCGGTCAAGCGTTGCAAGGTAGGTCGAAGCACTAAAAATATGATAATTAAAAATACAGCAATGCTTAAGGCCCAACGAAGCCCCTGCCAAAAAATGTCATGTTCCCAAAAACTCATCGCCTGCAGCGGTGCCAACTCTGCTTGCTCACGCAGGAATGGCGTATTAACCACAATCACTTGGTCACCCCTTGTGACGTCATAACCGACTGCATTTTGTACTAAGACCGTCAGTCGATCCAAGTCTTCCGCCTGCCAAGATTCAGTCCCACTGGCAGACGCTTGATCAGCATCTTGATTATCGGCCTGATCAATGCTGGTCGTTAAATCGTCGACCGCGACAGCCACCGATAGACGTCGAATTTGACCCACAGCATTTCGCGTATAACTGATCGTTCTATCTAACTCATAATTACGGACTTCAAGTGATCGTGATTGCCGCGGTGGCTCAATCGGGGCTCCGGTCGCGGGATCCACTGCCGCTTGCGTGGTACCTGTTAATGGCGGTTGATTACTTAAAGATCCAGGAACACCAAGCGCTTGTTCGCGAGCACGATTTTGTTCAGTACTTAACTCTTCACTGCGCACGGCTGAAATATCAGGATTGTATATTTCAGCCGTCTGCTCAACTCGGGTAAAATCTAAATCAATGGATATTTCAGCTTGAAACTTATCCTCACCCACGATAGGCGCAAGTAAACCATTAACGCGGTCAAGCAAATCAGATTCTATTTGTCGGGTATATTCAATTTGGCGCGCAGCTTCAGCGTACTTAGGATCTTGATCAAAATCCGATAATAAATTACCTCGCTGATCCACTACCGTGACATTTTTCAGCAGTAATTCAGGCACACTTGACGCCACTAAATTTGCCACCGCTCGCACTTGTTTTTCATCGACACTGCGGCCTTGGTAGGCCTCGATAAAAACCGATGCACGTGGTTGGCGCTTATCACGTAAAAATACCGATGATTTGGGTATCGCTAAATGTACGCGAGCCGATCTTACGCTAGCAATACTGCTAATGGTTCTAGCCAACTCGCCTTCAAGACTGCGACGATAGCGAGCACTTTCCATAAACTGACTCGTACCCAGAGGCTGATCTTTATCGAGCAATTCAAAGCCCATATTGCGATCACCTGGCATGCCAGCTGAAGCCAAACTTAATCGGGCTCGATGGATATTACTCGCCTCTACCAGTAAAGCACCCGATTTTTGATCGATTCGATAATTAATCGAGTTACTATCGAGCACTTCCATGACACTGTTAACATCAATTTGCTCAAGACTGGCATACAGGGGGCGGTAATCTTTTTCGACTACTAACCACAACGCAAGGGCGACACCAATAGCGACGCTCGCCGCTAAACCAACCATTAAGCCAAACTGACGGCCGAATTCCAAGTTCAAGAAACTCTGAAAAGTATCACTGATTGATGATGAGGTAGCGCTTGCGGATTGATCGGTGCTAGCGACGTCTGTGCTGGGTTCGGCCATAGTCAGCTCTGTTCAATATTAAGGTAAATCGGTCTGGTTTAAATGGGCATTTTCATAATATCTTCGTAAGCCGTCACCAGACGATTACGAACTTCAGACATCGCTTCAAAGGCAACACTGGCCTTTTCAGAGGCCACAACGACTTGAGAAAGCGTAACATTAGGGTCGCCTAACTGAAATGCCTCCGCGAGGTTACTTGACTGCTTCTGGACGCTGTTTACTTGCTCGACAGCCGAGCTCAGTAACTGTTGAAAACCCGTTGATTCAAGTGCAGAAGCCTCTTTAA
>CALCNB010000136.1 GCA_937897785.1 uncultured Cellvibrionales bacterium
ATGGGGATTCATAGATTAAGCGATATTTAGATGTTATTTTATATTGTACTCGATAATTAATTATGCTGATAGCATCAGAAAAAAGGGTCACGTGTGAGTACGCTTTCTAAACAAGATTTTAAAAGTAGTCGTTGGTGTTTTAGCCTGAAAATGCTCAGAGCAGCGGCCCAAATTCGACAGCGTAATCCGAATGATTTTCAATCTGCTACGTTGACCTTTTTTGGGTTTGGCGGCAGGGACGATACCTCAATAATGAAACGCATGAGTCAGGACGCTGAGGGGCAGCGGCTAATCCGAGAAAGGCAAGCTTTGCCTAAGGGAATCTTAAACCCTGCTTTGTATCGGAATTATCCAGTTGGCACTCTTGGGCGTTGTTACTTTGATCATTGCGATAAGCTGGGTCTTGATCCTAAGTTTATCTCGATAGAAAGCGCTAAAGTCTCTGACACCCTGCCGATGAGTGATACGCATCGGTATATCTATTACCGTCATCGTGACTGTCATGACTTGTGGCATGTTTTAACTGGCTATGGCACTGATATGGCTGGCGAGGCTGCTATTATAGGATGGACATATGCTCAAATTGGTAATCGAGCCTATGGTTTAATTGCGTTATTAAATGCTTGTCTATGT
The DNA here is from genome assembly GCA_937897785.1 of uncultured Cellvibrionales bacterium. Taxonomy (GTDB): domain Bacteria; phylum Pseudomonadota; class Gammaproteobacteria; order Pseudomonadales; family UBA7434; genus UBA7434. The sequence continues at coordinate 634 of CALCNB010000136.1, forward strand.
GCTTCGCGCGGTAGATTTGATGTCTTTAAAACTGCGTGGACGGGCTATTTACATGGTCGAAGATCACCCTTGCTAATGTTAGTGGATTGGCAGAAATACATGGATAAACCCATAGATATGGTAAGGGAAAATATTGGTTTGTCGCTGGCTGATCCGTATCGAGAATTTTATATGCAAGATGCGCCAGGTGCCGATAAATTAAAGCAAAAGTCTTAATTTTTTCCTGAAAATAATAGATGACATAAAATCAACAAAGTAAAAGTACCTTTCACTTAGGGGTATAATTTAACTCTTAATATTTTTATGCCATTCATTGTGGAGCGTGGTTAATTGACGAGAAGAGATACTGATCTTACGGATAACGATATGAATGACTTGAATGCTTTTGAAGAGCAACTTCAGTCTTTTGTCGGTGCTGAAGCGGGCCCCTTTTTGGCTTGGGATCGGGTTAATCGTGCGATGATTCGACATTGGTGCGAGGCCATGGGAGATGCTAATCCTGCTTATTATGACGCGGCTGTGGCTGCTCAATTAGGCGCGCCTACGGGTGCCGTGGTGGCGCCGCCTACCATGATGCAAGCGTGGACTATGACGGGTTTTGCTGGTGAGCATCCTCCAGGCTCCGATACTCGCGAGTCGATGCCTGTTTTGCCTATCTTTGATCAGCAAGGGTACGCGGCCGTTGTGGCAACTAATTGTGAACAAGAATACCTACAACCCATCTGCGAGGGGGATGATATTAATGGCCGATCAAGTATTGAGTCTGTGTCTAGTCGCAAGACAACAGGGCTTGGTGTCGGTTATTTTGTCACGCAGTTAACTGAATTTAGAAATCAGCGAAATGAAGTGGTAGGCAATATGCGATTTCGTATCCTGAAATACAAGCCCCATTCAGCGGCTTCCTAACAGGTAAACCTTGCTAAGTATAGAGCAACATTATTATGGATTTTACTAAAACAGAGATGCATGCCTCAGTCGATGCCTTGGCAGATCAAATTTTTCGCGGCCAAGTCAGTGACGACTATCACAAGAGTCATCGTGACCAAGGCGAAGGTTTTGATCGTGATTTGTGGCGAGTGTTAGCCGATGCAGGTTTATTAGCCGGTACTTTAAGTGAAGCGTCTGGTGGCAGTGACATGAACCTACTTGAGGTTACGGGGCTATTAGAGGCGCAGGGTGCGGTATTAGCAAAGCTACCGTTATGGCAAAGCATCATAGCTTCCCAGTTAATTGACACATTTGGATCTGCCGATCAAAAAGCGGCGTTGCTTCCTGCCTATTCAAGTGGCGACAGCCACTTGAGTTTGGCGTTTACAGAAGCGGCTCGAGCAGACCTTGAAGATCTATTAAAGGTTGAAAACCAAAGCGTCACTGGCCAACTCAATGATGTTGCTTTTGCCCAACAGGCGAGCGCGATTGTCCTGCCGCTGCAAACCGATGACGGGACTGTTTTGTACCTGCTGGACCCCAGCCAAGATGGCGTTACGTTGTTATTACAAATGGCCAGTAATGATGAGCCACACTACCAGCTGCAACTGAATAATTTGCCCATAAACCCAGCTAATATCGTCGCTTCGCCGAATGGCGATGTTGATTTAGTGGAATGGGTATTGCAGCGCAGTTATACGGCCCTAGCGGCCGTGCAGTTAGGTGTCGTGCAAGAAGCGATTAAGCGGACTGCAAATTATGTCAATGAGCGTCATCAATTTAATAAACCTTTATCGAGTTTTCAGGCAGTGAGTCATCGCGCAGCGAACGGCTATATCGATTATTCATCATTGCGTGCTTGTGTCTATCTCGCGGCATGGCGATTAAGTGAAGGCAAAGATGCCAGTGCTGAGGCACGAACAGCAAAGTGGTGGGCTTGCGAGGCGGGGCATCGTATTGCTCACACTGCGCAGCATTTACACGGCGGTCTGGGGGCTGATATTGATTACCCCATTCATCGATATTTTTTATGGGCTAAACAATTAGAATATACCCTGGGTGGCGCACAGCAGCAATTGGCGGCGTTAGGTAAAGCGTTAGCCGACAATGACAGTCTAGGATTTGTGATATGAATCAGATCAATTATGCCCAAGTGCAGGTCGGCGACAAATTACCGCCTTTAGCGATCGAGATCAGTGCAAAATTAATCACCGCCACTGCGATCGCCAGCCGTGATTATCAAGATGTGCATCATGATCAAGATGCTGCGCGGGCGCTAGGTTCACCGAATATTTTCATGAATATTTTAACTACTAATGGTTTTGTCGGTCGTTACGTCACGGATTGGACCGGTGCTTTAGGGGTATTAAAAAAAGTAGCGATTAAACTTGGCGCGCCAAATTATCCTGGTGACACTATGCAAATGAGCGGTGAAGTTGTCGCTAAGAATGATAAGGATCAATCAATTGAACTAAAAATTGTCGGTAAAAACGGGATTGGTGATCACGTCATCGGTGATGTGGTGGTAGCGCTCCCTTAATGACTGAGCTTATTAAGTGGCTACAGTGGTTTTTAATGATGGATAAAATGAGTTAGGCAATTATGTTTCTTGAACAAACAGACAAACAAATCGCGCTGCGAAAAGAAATACGGGCTTATTTTAGTAAGTTGATGACACCGGCTAAAAAAGCTGCCATACAAGACAGAGAGGCAGGTGATGCCTATAAAGAGATTATTCGGCAGATTGGTCACGATGGCTGGCTAACGGTTGGTTGGCCAGAAGAATACGGTGGCAAAGGCTACGGCGCGCAAGAGTCGCTGATCTTTTTTGAAGAAACGCGTATTTCGGGTGCTCCGTTTCCCTTTGTGACAGTGAATACGGTCGGACCGGCATTGATTGCGCATGGCTCAGAGGCGCATAAGGCGTTTTTTTTACCGAAGATCTCAGCCGGTGAATTGCATTTTTCCATTGGTTATACCGAGCCAAATTCAGGCACTGATTTAGCTTCGTTGACTACATCCGCGGTTCTGGACGGTGACGAATACGTGATCAATGGTAACAAGGTCTATACCACGAGCGCTGAGGCAGCTGACTATGTCTTTTTAGCGGCGAGAACTGACCCCGATATCAGTCAGCGCCACAAGGGCATTAGTATTTTAATGGTTTCAACTGATCAGCCCGGTTATTCCTTTTCCCCTATTCATACGGTCGGTGGTCATCGCACTAATGTGACCTATTACGACAATATGCGTTGCCCAGCGAATATGGTGGCGGGCGAAGTCAATAAAGGTTGGCAACTTATCACCTCGCAGCTTAATCATGAGCGGGTAGGTTTAGCGGCAGGCAGTATCAATGCCATCGTGCTGTACCAAGCGGTATTGCAATGGTCGCGGCAGGCGCAGGCGAATGGTCGTCGTCCTATCGACGTGGCGTGGATACAAACAGCGCTGGCCGAAGCGCAAAATATTTTAGAAGCCATGCGAGTGATGAACTGGCAAGCCGCGTGGCAAAACGATCAAGGCGAACCAGACCCTGCTTTTTCTTCAGCGATTAAGGCCGCCAGTGCCGAGGTAGTCATAGAGGTTTATCGTTTACTGATCGATATTATTGGTTCGCAGGGTATGTTGCAGTCAGGCAGTGCTGGCGCTGTATTGCAGGGTGAGCTTGAAATGGAGTATCGAAGTTGTCAAATCAATACCTTCGGCGGCGGTGTGGCCGAGGTTATGCGTGATCTAGTCGCGCGATTTGGATTAGATATGAAAGCGTATAAGCGCGCTTAAGCTTTTAACCAAGAGAGAACTACCTAAAGTGAGAAAACGATGTCCAATGCATTACGTCCGCGAATAGGCGTCAATAAAGATACGCAATTTTTTTGGGATGGACTCAAGCAAGGTCAATTGCTTATTCAGCACTGTAAAGCTTGTGATCAATTACAGCACCCGCCTGGGCCTTGCTGTAAGCATTGTCAGTCATTTGAGTTGGATGCGATCGAATCGACAGGTCGTGGCACGATTCACAGTTTTGTACGGATGCATCACCCGGTCGCTCCGCCGTTTGAATCCGGTCATCCTATTGTATTAGTTGAGTTAGAGGAGGGCACGCGCCTTATTGCTGACTTTATTAATAGTACGCCCGAGCAGGTTTTTATTGGAGCGGCGGTAAAAGTGGCCATTACCGAGTGTGATGACGAGGTGACACTGGCATTGTTTGAGCCCGCCTCAATGTAATCCATGTCTTGATCATTCAACCACAGGGTAATGTCAGTAGGTATAAGACCCATGAGTAAAAGAACGATTAGTGGCAAGTCGGCGATTGTCGGTATTGGTGCAACGGAGTTTTCAAAACGATCCGGTCGAAGTGAAATGCGTTTAGCGGTAGAAGCCGTACTAGCGGCTTGTGCCGATGCAGGTATTGATCCTTCTGAGGTTGATGGTATCAGTACTTACACCATGGACAATAATCCAGAAATGGAAGTCCATCGCCTAATCGGTGGTAAAGCGTTAAAAATGTTTTCACGAATAGACTACGGTGGTGGTGCGGCCTGCGGACCTTTGTTGCAAGCCGCCATGGCAGTGGCGACCGGTATTTGTGAATGCGTGGTGGTCTATCGAGCCATGAATGAACGTTCCGAGTATCGATTCGGTACGGGTGTTGCCGACCGAGGCGCTGACCCTACTTACGAAACAGCCGCGTTTGGCTGGCACAGTCCGCATGGTTTAATTACGCCAGCTTCTTGGGTAGCAATGTCGGCTTCAGCCTATTTACATAAGTACGGCGCCACTACTAAAGACTTTGGGAGAGTGTCAGTAGGAGGCAGAGCCATGGCTGCAGAGAATCCAAATGCGTGGTTTTATCAGCAGCCAATCACTTTAGAGGATCATCAGAATAGCCGCTGGATTTGTGAACCGTTGCGGCTCTTAGACTGTTGCCAAGAATCGGACGGTGCAGTGGCCTGTGTCGTTGTCTCTGACGAAAGGGCGAAAGAGCTTAATCATAAGCCGGCTTATATTCGCGGTGCTGCCCAGGGCGCTTGTGATGATCAGCAGTCCATGACTTCCTATTATCGCGAAGATATTACTCGCTTAACTGAGTGCAGTTTGGTAGCAGACCAACTATATCGGCAAGCTGGCATTGGTCCCAGTGAGATTCAGACTGCTGTAATTTATGATCATTTCACGCCCTATGTGATGACCCAGTTAGAGGAATACGGTTTTTGTCAGCGCGGTGAAGCGAAAGACTTTTTGCGCAGCGGTGAACATTTATTAACGGGGTCCTTGCCCATTAACACGCACGGCGGCCAACTCGGTGAAGCCTACATCCACGGCATGAATGGTGTGGCAGAAGGGGTTCGACAAATTCGGGGTCAGTCGGTTAACCAAGTCGATAATGTGCAACATGTTCTAGTAACTGCTGGCACAGGTGTGCCTACTAGTGGCTTATTGTTGGGCTCAGAAAACTAACGTTTGACTTGATAGCTTGAAGCTTTTAAGTCCCAAGTTGCTGCATTAATGCCTGCCTCACGCAACTTGAACTTTTGTACTTTACTGGTTGGCGTCATCGGTAACGAATCTACAAATTCCATGTACCGCGGCACGAAATAGTGTGGTGCATTGTCGTTAATAAATTCAGCCAAGGTTTCATGCGATAGCTGCGAACCCTCGGTGCGGACCACATTCAGTTTTAATTCATGCTCGCTTTCAACTTCAGCGGAGGCTATACCAAACGCAGCAACTTCTTTAACTTCAGGGTGGCGAATAGCGACGCTTTCGACTTCCATGGTGGAAATATTTCTGCCAGCGAAGCGGATGGCGTCTTTTTTTCGATCGACAAAAAACAATGCGCCATTGTCAGGATCTTTTCGGCCGAGATCACCCGTGCGATACCACTCACCAAAAAAAGCTTCTGCTGTTGCTTCTGGGTTATCAAAATATCCGTTTAACACTACATAAGGTTGTAATGGGCGAATACAAATTTCACCGATTTGTTCATCGTCAACGGGTTTACCATTGTCGTCCATCAGGCAGACTTCGCTGTCCTCAACCGCATAACCCAACGCATGCAGGGGAATATCATCGCGCTCCTCTTTGAACGTACCGAATTGATTGCAGACTAACAAGCATTCACTTTGACCCAGTCCGCCACGGGTGATTTTGACTTGAAAGCGCTCTTCAAAACGGACGCGTTGTTCGGGCGAAAGTGGCACAACGCCTGATATTCGCAAGGTATTGTCAGCGTCGTTGTCTTTCTCAGGAGCATTCAATAGAAATACTCCCATTGCCCCTAAAATAAAGCTTTGCGTGGCCTTGAACTCGCTGATCCGATCCCAGAATGTGGTGACCGAAAACTTCTGCTCAATGACGCAGGGTATACCTTCGATTAATGCACGGTAGATACCGGTTATCCAAGCCGCAGAATGGTACATCGGCAAGGTATTGTAGATAACATCACCCGCAACTGAATCATATTGCTTGCTCGCACCGTAAATGATGGCGCGTATCCAGCAGTTATAGCTTTGCATGACCCCCTTCGATTTTCCTGTCGTGCCCGAGGTCCATAAAATGGAACAGGTGTCGCCATAATCTATAGTGCTTAAGTCAATGTTTATTTCATCGCAGGCCAATAAGCTTTGATAGCTAATGGCGTGAGTAAGATCAGACGATTGAGGGTCGCCGATTAAGACAATTTTTTCATCTCCAAGCTGATCTTGAATCGCAACAATGCGTGATTGCAGTGCTTCATCGACCACCAGTAAAGTGCATCGGCAGCGCAGAACATTATCGAGCAACCAGTCGCCTTTGTATTCGGCATTAATTGGTGTCCATGCGGCGCCCAGTTTATTAATAGCTAAGGCCAGTAACACAATTTCAATGTCATTACTGAGCATCAATGCCACGCGATCGCCTGCTGCAACACCTAAATTGCGTAAGCCCGCGGCTAATTGATTGGTTTGTTGTTCAACCTCAGCGAAACTTAATCGGCGTTTGTCGGTGACGAGAAATTCGCCGTTGGCGTTATAGCTCGCCTGCTGACTTAAGATTGACGGGAAGGTGCGATTTTGGGTGTCGGTCATATCAACGCGGTACATTTTTTTCCTCATAGATAATCAATCGCCATGTGTCAGGCAAGCAGGTAGATTAAGCACTTCTTGTTGTTATGCTATTATCCTTGGTGCTTAATTGGCTATTACCATAATGACAGATTTTAAGACGATTTTTTTAATTTTATTTGAGACTTCCTAGTCAGCGAAATGTAACCCGCATTTTTTAACTTTTTCTCATCATACAGTGTCATCGTTCATCCACAAAAATTGTTTGCGGGTATTTCCTTATGGACTAATCGGTCAGTCTATAATATGATCAGCCCAAAACTATTGGGTAACGTGTAAAGCAATCACAAGTTTAAGATTAGGTATTTGCATGAATTTTCTCTCTCACGGTAAATTATATATTAATAGTCTATGGTTATTTTTACCGCTGATAATAAATGCACAAACACTCAATTTTAATTTTTCACCAGTTGATGCAGCAGGCAATAGCTTTAATAAGTCATCATTGGTGTTTACCCTAATCAATGATGGCCTTGAATACAATCTCTTGGTTACAAGTTCTTCCACCGCTAATCCATCGCCGGGTAGTTTTCGTGTTGCCAAGCAGTTTAATTTTGGTCTTGGTGTTAAAGAGCCTGTACAAGGTCAGGGTTCATGGGCCATTAATACCGGTGAAAACATTCATTTTGCGCTGAAAGATGCTGCTAATAATCCTGTCGATTTTTCAATTGTTTCATTGAAGGCGGCCAGTGGTAATAATTTATTCGGTAATGAGCGCGCGACATTGACGATAAATAGTCATGCTTATTTATTTAGAGGTGGGGCACCTAACACTATCATTACAGATCAAAATATTATTGATAGCAGTCATACTTGGTCTGGCGAGCGGGCGGATAACTTTAACCTTACACCCGAGGTTGAAGCTGGCGTATTTTCTCAATTCAGATTGCTTGAGCTATCGATTCGACTTGACGAAGCAGGCCCTCAGCCGCCGTCGCCTTTACAGAATTATACTGTCGGTCAACAGATAAACGGCGGGACGATTGAAAGAAGTTTTTCCGTTAGGCTGCCAAGCACGGTCACAAAAACGAGTTACCCTGTAGTGTTCTTTTTTCATGGTTCGGGTGGCCAAGGATCGAACTTCTTGCGAAGCGATATCTTACAGATGATTGATGACGAGGAATTTGTTGGTGTTTTTCCGAATGGTTACAATAATAAATGGAACGTCAATAATGAATCGCCTGCCGATGATGTAGCTTTTTTTGAAATGATGCTGACCGCTATTGCCGCCGATACGCGTTTAGATCTCAATCAGGTTTACGGGATCGGCACCTCGAATGGCGCGGGCATGATTAATAAACTCGGCAAAGAGACTAACCACTTCCGCGGTATCGCTCCGATTGTCAGCCAGCAATTAACGTACATTGGTGCCATAGTGCCACCTCGTCCCTTATCTGTCTTCCAAGTCAATGGGCAGGACGACACGACGATCCCACCGGCTGGTGGATCAAACTTTGCGGGTGATTTCCTATCGGCTGAGGCTAGCGTCGCAAATTGGGCGGGGTATTTTAATTGCTCAACGGGGCCTGCCGCGGCGACATTAACCTGGGGCACTCGAACGGTACAAGAAACAACTTACAGCGATTGCCAAGAGAATAGGGATGTGCGACTTCACATCGTTGAAGACGTTGGCCATCAGATTAATTTGCAGGGCGCCAGCCTGTATCAAATCATTTGGACGTTCTTTAAAGATCAGCACGCGGGTTTGCCCGTTAATAATGTAACTACCAATGTGCCAGCTATGGGTGGTTTAGGGATTGTGTTGACTGCTTTACCGCTATTGGGTATCGGGGGCAGGCGCCTTAAATAAGTCTAGAAAAATCTTTTTTGACTATGCCCTGCGAATGCAAAAGATAGTATGATTTTTTATTGCATACTGTTTAATGATGTAAACGTAATCGATCAAGACTTGCAGTCTTCTCTACGCTCTATCACCATTAGTTAACAGCGGTAAGCCTTTTTTATCTACATGTAATGGAGACTCTCATGAAAGCATGGGTCTGTGAAGCCTTAACGGGCGAAGACGGTTTGGTATTCCAAGCACAGCCATCATTACCTTGTGGTGCCGAGCAAATACGAATCAAAAATCATGTCGTTGGTTTGAACTTCCCCGACGTTTTGATCACCCGGGGTCTGTATCAGATGAAGCTAGATCCACCTTTTATACCCGGTAGTGAGTGTGCGGGCGAGGTAATTGAAGTGGGTTCTGCTGTCAGTGATATTGCTGTCGGTCAGCGTGTTTTGGCGATGACAGGGTTTGGCGCTTTTTCTGAAGAATTACTGGTCACACCGCCTATGCAGCAAGTAATGGTGATCCCCGATACGATGTCGTTTGAAGATGCAGCAGCGTTTAACATGGTCTATGGCACGGCCATGCACGGACTCAAGCAGCGGGCTAAGCTTATGGCTGGTGAGACGGTATTGGTGCTAGGTTCTGCTGGCGGTTGTGGCAGTGCCGCGGTGCAAATTGCCAAAGCGATGGGTGCGACGGTTATTGCCGGTGCCAGCAGTGATGAAAAATGTCAGCGTGCCATGACATGCGGGGCTGATTTTACGGTCAATTACAGCAGCGAAAGTTTAAGAGACCGCGTGATGGCGTTAACTGATAACAACGGTGTTGACGTCGTCTTTGATCCGGTTGGCGATGCCTTGTTTAAGCAGGCGATTCGATGTCTAGGTTGGAACGGCCGTTATTTAGTGGTGGGTTTTGCCGGCGGCGAAATTCCAAACTTCGCGGTTAATTATACGATTTTAAAGTCGATTGCAGTGATTGGCGTGGCTTACGGCATGTCGGCGATTGATAATCCCGCGATGAATCAAAGTAATTTCGATCAACTTTTTGTTTGGTACCAACAGGGCTTACTAAAGCCATTATTAGATCAGCCATATGCTTTTTCTAATATACAGCCGGCTTTAGCGCGATTAAATAATGGCAAAGCATTGGGTAAATTAGTGGTCCGTATTGAATAGGTACCTTACAACAGTATTCATATGAATAAAAGGAATAAGCTATGTCTGTCGGACTATTAAATAACAGGATTGCTTTAGTGACAGGTGGTGCAAGCGGTATTGGTTTTGCAATCGCCAGACAGTTTGCGGATGAGGGGGCGCAATTAATTATTGCCGATAAAAACCCTGAAAAACTTGTCCAAGCCAACAACTGGTTTACCGAGCATAACTACTCACTACTCGCCATTGAATGCGATGTCTGTGATTCCAGTCAAGTCACATCGTTAATGACTAATGTAAAGTCGACCTATGGTCATCTTGATATATTGGTGAATAATGTGGGCGATTTTTTAGGCCGTATCAAGCCATTTGTTAGCATGACTGACGAAGATATCGATGACTTGTTCACGGTTAATTTACGTCAGTTAATGATTTGTACGCGTGACGCCATTCCCTTATTAAGACAAGCCTCGCAACAAGCCAGTGTGATATGTATCTCATCGATTGAGGGCTATCGTGGTATGCCTAACATTGCGCCTTATGGCGCTTATAAGCTGGGTATTGAAGGTTTTGTTAAAAGTATTGCCTTAGAGTTGGGGCCTGATAATATTCGCATCAATGCTATCGCACCAGAGACCACTGAGACTGATCAAGTGCAGCCAAAAAAGTGGATTAGTGAAGCCAATT
>CALCNB010000137.1 GCA_937897785.1 uncultured Cellvibrionales bacterium
ATGGATCGACAAATTAATATTCTTCATCTCTATTGAAGTGTCCATTAACTCTGTTCGAAAAGCCACCTTCGGCCCCATTGCTTGACCAGATGGCAACTGAGCTTGACCAATAGGGACCTTAAGCTGCATATGCGCTTGATGCAATTCACCGCTAAGCACCCAATCCTCTACTGCCGACATATAATCCAACTTCAAAGGAGATTGCTGCAAAGCACTCATAACACTTTGTAAGGAGCCAGTTAAGGGAGTTTCTATCGAAAAAAGTGATCCATGACTGCCCACCTCGAATACGGCTTTCGCATCGCTAAGCCTCAACTGTTCAAACTGTGCCTGAGGAATGGTCATCGATGAATAGCGGTTATTCATGATAAATAAACCGTCTAACTGTTCCAGTTTAGACCATTCACGATCGAACCGTAAACTTGCGTCAGCAACATTTAAATACAATTGAGCGCTTCGATGAGATTTTTTATTTTTATCAAGTGAACCATGAAAAACAAATCCACCATCAATAATATTTGCGGTTAAATCAGCGTCAGTTAACCATGCTAAAGTTTTATCTGGCAAAGTATAAGGCAGAAGTTTAGTTAATTCTTTTCCCTGACCATTCAAAATACCAATTTCTAAACTGATGTGACTAGCCGGTTGTTCATCCTTTAGCTTCCCATTCAGTGAAAATCGACCACCATAATCAGCGGGATCGTTGAGCATAGAAAAATCGACCGCATCACTGCTTAATAACAAGCGTTGATTCTCAACAGTCCAATTTATCTGGGCTTTAGCTTGTGAAAAAATCAGTGGCTGACGATAAACTTTAGGAAAAAAAATCGACAGCCTCGACTGATTTTTTACCTGCAAAAAGCCTTTATTTTCTTTGGCCTCAAGGTATATGTTAGCCTGCTCCAAGCCAGGTATACCTTTCCAAGCTGACAATTCAATATTTTCAAGTATAGCCTTACCCGAAAGGTGCAATTTATCAGCCAGTGGCAAAGTCAATTCAACTTGCCGCAGACGTCCTTTAGGGTTTAATGCCCTAATGGATTCATATAATTTTGATGGCATCCACTGCTGACTATTAATCAGTTGATTTAACTGACCGAGATCTAATAGAGGCGACTTCATTATCAATGAATGCCATTGCTTTGCTTGACCTTTTAAGGCTATTTCTGCCGAGGAAGAGTTCAGCGCTTGCTGATTTAAATCAGCATTAAAATCGTGCCAACTAACCGTTAAATATTGTTCGGCACTAAAAGCAAGACCCGCACGAAATGAAATATTATCCAGCATTCTCGACTCTTTAATTAACGAGAAGGAACCCTGATCAATGACAAGCGCTGCCTGCCAATCCTGATTGATCGACTTATTAAGCCACAGCTGTCCAGACCAGTTATCTGCCTGCCAATTATCTAAGCGACCCTTATCTAACAATGCCAGCAAAGGGGAGAGATTCAAATTACTTGCATCAACATAGGCCTGCAACTCTAAGTCCTTATCACCTAACCCTCCTCGTGACTGCAAAACCAAACGAGTATTCTGAGCCTTCGCTAACTCCACAATCTCTAACTGGCGATAACCATTATCGGCCTGAAATATTAATTTGATCGATTGTGATGGATTAGCTCCCGTATTATGGACACTAGAAGGGGATAGCAATTGCCAGCTAAACTGCTTGACATCAACCAACTGCAAACGCTGGTAAAAATCGAGCCAATCAAAATTCCTTTGTTGCTGTTTAGATTTAAAGCCTGCAATATACCAACCTGAAAGTTCAGCATAATCAAGAGGAAGCTTAACTGCATTGGCTTTAAATTGACTGACCCGCCACTCTAAATCGATCAACGAAGCCAGTAGGTCAATCTGCAGTTCCGCTTCTCTCATCAATAGGGTGTCGCGAGAATATACGCCCGGTGCAGGCTGATCATGGCCAAACTGAGCGGTTAATGATTCAATGCGAATAATTGGCTTAAGATGCTGCCATTCACCGCTTAGGCCTTCGATCTCCCAGTACAAGTCAGTATTGGCTTCTAATAAACTCAGTAACTGTGGCGTGAGTGTTGACACTTGTGGCATCAAGAGTCGACCTAAAAGAATAACCGACAAGGCCAGTATGCAGGCAAGCACGAGAACCGCTCTTATCAGGCGATACCATTGACTTAGCAAACGAGGTAAGTTCATATTGACCTTAATGCACTATATTAGCAATATTACATGGCTGAGCGGCAAACACATTAAAAGGCTTGGCAGCAACATTGCGTGATAGATAACAACGCTGATATTTAACCACCAGACTACACCATTTGCGGTTAAGACGAAATGGCAACATGTTCACTGAAATAGCGCTGAACTAACACAAAAAACCGTGGTTAACGCTTATTTAGCCAGCTGCTACTTAGTGCAAATCCAAATCGGCTCATTAACTCAGACATTTCAAACAACGGTAGGCCCATAACGCCAGAATAGCTACCCGATATATGCGAAATAAACTGCGCAGCTTTACCTTGAATACCATAACCGCCGGCCTTGTCTTCTGGCTCTCCGGTCTGCCAATACCATTCAATTTCTTGTTCCGTGATTGGCCGAAATGTGACATTTGTTTTACTGATACGACTCTCCTGCCGAAGGCCACCGTCACACTGCCGTTGAGCGAGGCAAATGGCGGTTAATACCTCGTGTCTATGACGAGACAGCATCGATAGCATTTGTTTTGCATTGCTTGCATTTCTTGGTTTGCCAAGTATCTGCCGATTACAAACAACCTCCGTATCTGCGGCTAAAACAGTAGTATATGCAGCCTGAGCATTCGACCCCTCTAAGCAGCGAAAACCTTGCTGAGCCTTTTTTGCTGCCATGCGTAACACGCAGTCATTAGGAGGCTCTAACGCCACTTGTGACTAATCAATGTCAACAGCCAAGACGATGAAATCAACTGACAATTGCTCTAACAGTAAGGCTCTTCGTGGAGACTTTGAAGCTAAATATAAGTCAGGGCTAGACGAATCGCAGCAAGCATTATCTGATTTTTTTTCTTGAGTCATAACGAAGCTAAGCCGTGTGTGATTACTCATTGATAAATATCAAAAATTCATATGATCAAAAATAAGTTTGAATAACGGCCAAAACAATGCACTCATTAGCGCAGGCAATAAAAACAGCATATTATCGAATGATCCACCCGTGAGACTATTGACCCAATAATTCATCAATTGATAGATAAACACCAATAAAAATACTGCTAGAATTTGGGCACCAAGACTAAACATCCTCAACTGTTGATGCGATAAAGCACAAATATAAGCAATGATTGTCAACGCTAAGGCATGCTGCCCAAGCACACTGCCTTCTAATAGATCGAGTGACAGGCCAATAAACCAAGCCAACGTCATACCTAACTGAAATGGCGCCAACATCAACCAGTAAATCACCGCTAAAACGGCAAATTCAGGTCTCAGCCATTGACCCCATGCCGGCAGAGGATAAATCGATAACAGTAATATAGCTATGATGGCGAGTGTCAAAAACCACTTAGACTGAGGCTTATCATCGGCAACTGAAGGACTCATAAGCTCGCTTCACCTGCAAACACCAATAACACAAACCGACTGCGATCCAATTCTGCGCTTGGCCGAACAGCTACTTTAAGGAATGCCTGACCAGGATCACGTTTAACCGTCTCCACCACTCCAACCGGATAACCGATCGGAAACCGCTGCCCCAAACCCGAACTGACCATGAGATCGCCAACTTGAATATCCGTAGTCGACACTAAATTAGGCAGCCAAAGAGTATCAATTCTGCCAGATCCCTCGGCTATGGCTCGTACACCATTTCGATTAATCTGAACCGGCAAGGCGTGACGAGAATCGCTGATTAAAATAACGGTTGACTGAATGGCATTGACCTCGACCACCTGTCCGACTAAACCATAGGCATCGATAACGGCTTGACCGATGTAAACGCCATCCTTCTCACCTTTATCAATCATGATCAACTGCTTGAGTGGGTCGGGAGATACATTGACTAACTCAGCGATTAGCACACTGTCTTCTAGCACAGTAGAGGAACTTAATAGCTGACGTAATCTAACATTTTCAGCTGTCAGCGAAACAAACTTTTGTAGTTTGCCGTGCAGAATTCGCGCCTCATTATGCAATCGCTCATTTTCAACTATTAAGGTATCCCGCGAGGTAAAGTATGCGTTGACACCTTCAATAATATTCATTGGTGCACGAGCCACTGCATAGAATGGGACAGAAAGGTAGGATAATAAGGTCCGCGTAGGGCCCGTGGCCTGAGTATTGTAATCAAGGCCTATTAGCAAGAGAGAGGCCGCCGCAAGTACCAATACTCGGGCGCCAAGTGATTGAGTTTTACTAAAGATCGGCTTAATAGATACTCTCCGTCTTCTACTCTAGGTCAATCAGCCGATAAAAAATCGATATTATATTGGTCCATCAACTCTAACGCCTTACCGCCGCCGCGGGCAACACAGGTCAAAGGGTCATCCGCTACAACCACGGGCAGTCCCGTTTCATTGCTAAGCAAACGATCAAGGCCCCGCAGTAATGCGCCGCCGCCAGTCAAAACAATGCCTGACTCAGCAATATCAGATGCCAGTTCAGGCGGCGATTGCTCTAGGGCGCCTTTAACACCTTGAATAATGATGGCTAATGCGTCTTGAAGGGCGTCCATGACTTCATCACTGTTGATTTTAAATGCCCGCGGCACACCTTCTGCTAAATTTCGCCCTCGGACATCAATCTCACGCAGTTCACCGCCACCAATAGCCGTCCCAACTTCCTGCTTGATACGCTCTGCGGTTGAATCACCAATCAAGCTGCCGTAATTGCGACGCACATAAGAAACAATCGATTCGTCAAAACGGTCTCCACCAGTGCGCACAGAATCTGAATAAACCACACCATTAAGCGATAAAATTGCGATTTCGGTTGTGCCACCACCAATATCGACCACCATAGAACCGCTGGCTTCCTCGACCGGTAAGCCAGCGCCAATTGCCGCCGCCATGGGCTCTTCAATTAAACGTACTTCTCTGGCGCCGGCGCTCAGTGCTGATTCACGAATAGCCTTCCGTTCAACTTGGGTTGAATTACAGGGTACGCAAATCAATACGCGAGGACTGGGCCGAATAAAGCTATTTTTGTGCACGCGCGAAATAAA
>CALCNB010000138.1 GCA_937897785.1 uncultured Cellvibrionales bacterium
GGTAGCGAAGTTCGCATCAAACAGCAAGTCCAAAAAATTATTATTGAAAATGATACCGCCGTCGGCGTCGAACTTAAAAACGGTGAGCAATTATTTGCTAAAACCATTATTTCTAATTTAGACAAACCGGCCACTTTTAATCGCTTGGCAGACGATTACCGCTTGCCTACGGCGACTCAACAACAGATTGATCACTTCGAGCATCGTGGCGCCTATGTTCATATGTTATTTAAACTCAGCGGACTACCGCGTTATGGCGCGCACATTGATAAACTCAACCGCATTCCTTTTGCTCAATTTGGTGGCGCTATGGTGGCTGACCCCGAAGAATTACAACGCTGTTACGAGCAATGCCAAAAAGGTGAGCTGCCACCAACCGTCCCTTTGGCTTTTCAATTTCCATCGCTGCTCGATGACACGCTTGCACCTGAAGGTTTTCATATTGCCAGCGCCTACGGCTTTTATTTTCCTTGTGATGCTGAGAAATCAAAACGCGGTAAGTTGCGTGACCAATTTGGCGAAATGATCATTGATCATATTGACATGCACATGCCGGGCTTCCGCGACCTAATCGTTGATAAAGCTATTTTTTCTGCTGATCACTTTGCCACTATGGAAGGTGCCAGCAACGGTGACTGGACACACGGTTTGCTACACCCTGATCAAATGGTAGGTGATCGATGCTTAATTGAAGGGACTGGGCATACGACACCGATAAGCAATTTATTTTTATGTGGTTCATCGTGTCATCCTGGACCTGGCGTCACTTTTTTGCCCGGCTATAACTGTGCCTTTGAGGTGCTGGCAAGCCAAGCCGCATAGGGGCAATTATGCTTAACCGACTGATTAAAATCAGTGATCAAAACAACAAGGGAATTCACTATGGCCGCTAAAGGTGTCGCCATGATCACCGGTGCTAGCCGTGGTATTGGCAAGGCAACCGCCATTGCGCTCGCGCAGGCCGGTTACGATCTGGTGCTAGCGGCACGCACCCTAAGCCCAAATAACCGAGCCGTCGAAAACGTACTCGACCAACAAGGCCAGCCATTAGCGGGTAGCTTAGAACAGACCGAGACCGAGGTAAAAGCATTGGGCAGCAATGCTATTTCAGTACCGCTTGATCTGCTTGATAAAAACAGTATTAATCAGGCAATCAAAACCGCAACTGATCATTTTAGAACGATTGATATATTGGTAAACAATGCGATTTATCAAGGCCCCGGTCTGATGAGCGATCTTTTAAAATCAGACTTTGCCGACATTGAAAAAACATTTGATGCCAATGTACTGGCCCAATTATATCTGGTACGCGCCCTGCTACCTGACATGCTAATGCGGGGCTCAGGCACAATCATAAATCTAACCTCAGAGGCAGGCATGGTCGACCCTCCCTTAAAACTCGCGGATGGTGGCTGGAGTTTTGCCCATGGCGCGACCAAGGCCGCTTTACACCGCATGGCTGGTATTCTGCACCTAGAATATCATGAGCAAGGGATTCGTGCTTATAACGTAGAGCCCGGTTTAGTGGCCAGTGAATCAATGATCGCTGTTATGGGGGAAGTCAGTGCGCTTGAAACAATGGGGATTCGCTCGGCGCCGGTGACCGTGCCTGCCGCCGTAATTCGCTGGCTTTGCGAACAAGATACCGCTGGCACAATGAGCGGGCAAAATATTCATGCCCAACCGTTTTGCAAACAACACCATTTACTCGAAAACTGGCCCTAGTAATAGGGCTTAGCCTTGCCACAGCGCGCCAGAGTTGCCTTAAGCTGCGTCGGTGTTGTTCTCTTGATTGACTGCCGCTTTATCAAAGGTGATATGCATCGAGTCAATACCTTGCACAAAATTAGAGTGCAAGTATTTAATCTCACCATCAATTTGCGGATTATCCATGCGCGAAATCACCTCTTGCAGCATGACGCGCATTTCGAGTTTGGCCAAGTTCATACCAAAACAGTTGTGACGGCCGATACCAAAGGAACGAATCTTACGGCCTAGATCAGGCTCACGCTCGGCACGGTGAATATCAAAATCATAAGTGTTATCGGGAAAGACTTCTTCATCAAAGTTAACCCCGTGATAATAAAGAATAACTTTGTCACCTTCTTTGATTTCTACATTGCCTAACTCTGGCGCAACAATATCTTGAGTAGCGGTTCGGCGCATACAAATAAAGGGCGTATTAAAACGTAACATTTCGTAAATAGCATCATCCATTTTTTCAGGGTGCTGTTGCAAATAACGGTATTGCTCTGGGTTGTTAATTAAATTCTTCATCGCATGGGTAATCGTAGTACGCGTACTTTCATTACCGGCTGAAATAATCATTAACACAATCCAAGCAAAGGTTTCATCTGAAATAGGCTCGCCGTCAATTGTGCCGTTAAGTAACTGACTACTGACATTTTTCTCATCAGAGCCGCGCCATTTTTTAGCCAACTCAAAAGCATAAAACATCATTTCTGCGGCCGCTGCTTCCGCTTGCGCTTGGCCATTGGTTTCATTCACTGTCGCAGGGTCTTCAGAGAAGATCATTTTATTGGTCCACTCAAAAAACTTTTTACGGTCTTCAGGCGGAATATCAAAAAATTCAAGGATGACTAATAAAGGTAACTCGGCAGCCACATCGCGAACAAACTCGCACTCACCGCGATCAATGACATTATCAACGATACGTTTAGCGTGAGCACGAATACTGGGCTCGTAAGTGGCGACTTGTGCGGGTGAAAAGTGATCGCGAATTAACTTGCGGTATTCTAAATTTCGTGGCGGATCGAGATTCAAAAACATACGGGTTTGAATATTGTCAACCATCTCTTGGTCCATCTCCATTGGAATCGCGCCGCGACGCTCTGAAGAAAATAGATGATTATTTTTTGAAACGAAGTCTAGAGATGATTGCTGCGTTATCGCCCAAAACGGCACACCACTGACAGGGTCTTCTATCCAAACCGCAGGGCCCGCCTCTCGAATACGCGCAATTTCAGCATTATCGAGGCCACCATCGGCAAAGGATGGGTCCATTAAATTCGCATAAGGACATTGTGACATGTTTACTTCCTCTTTCAGTCGTCTAATAACATCATACTGAGTGTCCTCGCCAATGACGAGTGACCGTTTTGACATCAAACAAGTGATCCATTTTGTGATTACCACTTTTTATAGTTAGAGCAATTGACCTCGATGGCGGCTAAACTTAGCATGTTTTGCTAAACCCTTGTTTCATTGAGCTAATCGCCTTCAGTTACATTAATGATTAGCGAGCGACGGCAAGCAGCCTTTTTATCTGTCGCACACAAATAAAGGTCAAATTATGTTAAACACATTTGAAAATAAAATCGCTGTTATCACCGGTGCTGCCAATGGCATTGGCGCCGCTCTTGCCCATGGCTTTGCTCGCCAAGGCATGACCGTCGTAGTGGCCGATCTCGATGCCGCAGGTGCGCAAAAAACCGCAACATCGATTGGTAGTGCCGCCATCGCCAAATCAGTCGATGTCGCCAATGCTGAGTCGGTGCAGGCACTGGCCGATTTTTGTTTTAGTGAATTAGGCCAGGTTGACTTACTGATCAATAACGCCGGCGTATTTCAAGGCGGGCTGAGCTGGGAACGCAGTGTTGACGACTGGGACTGGGCTTTTGGGGTTAACGTCTATGGCATAATTCATGGCATTCGCGCCTTTGTGCCGCGCATGATGGCGCAAGATACTCCGGGGCATGTAGTTAATACTGCGTCGGTTGCCGCCTATGTCGCCGGCCCCATGTCAGCACCCTATGTTGTTTCGAAGTCAGCCGCCTTATCGGTCACCGAATGCCTTGCTTTAGACTTGGAAATGGTCGGTTCAAAGATTGGTGCCAGCGTGCTGACCCCGAGCAACTTTAAAACCGGCATTGCGCAAACGGGTCACTTGCGGCCAGAAGCCTTGGGTAGCGACACCAGCGAAGACGGCAAGCTATGTGTTGAGGCACTGCAATCGATGCTCGACACCGGTGCATCGCCTGAGGAGGCATTTGAGCCTGTATTAGCGGGAGTTAAATCTGGCACGTTTTTAATTGCCACCAAACCCAGTTACCGTCAACAGTTAACCACGCGCTATGAAGCATTGCTTGAGCAACAACTGCCGCCAATGGCCGAGGTCGATTAGCTAAAATGAAAGGTGGAGGAAAATTTTATTAAGCTGTGACTTGCCGTGTTTCTTGCTGTATTTCTTCAACCGACTCAGCTAGTGCTGTTGACAATGGCGTATAATTTATTCCTAATCCTTTCTGCGCCTTACTTCCGTCAAATAAAAGCGAGCCTGCCGAGGTGGTTTTTAGCACATCAAGCGGCAACATCGGTCTAACACCAGTTACCCTTGAAGCTAACTCCATTACAGACGCAATCGGCTTTAATATCGACTCAGGGATATTAAAATCGGGCATAGACACGCCAGCAAGATCGCCGATTAAATTGAAATACTCACGCGTCGTGGCGCGTTCAGTGCCTACTAAGTAACGCTCACCTATTGTTTCCTCACGCATCAGCGCCTGCGCAATAGATTCAACCGCATCACCTAAATATACATAAGTATAGGTGGTGTCAGCACCCACTAAGGCTGGCATATTGCCCTCAACAGCCCTTCGGACTTCCATGGTAGCTTTATCATCTCCAGCACCAATCACTGCTGCTAAATAAACAATACTTAGTGGTAATCCAGCTTTTTGGTGTAATTCCCAAGCCGCATTATCGCCAAGATATTTACTGTGCCCGTATCGACTAGGATGCTTACCAGCCGGACTGCCTTCATTAAATGGAATGATTTTAGGTACGCCAAAAGCTAAAGGCGTGCTCACTTGAACAGCTTTTTCTACGCCCGCTTCAAGGGCGGCCATAAAAACATTTTTTGCCCCTTGCTCATTTACAGCATAATAGTGGTTACTTTTACGACTCCAAAACTCACGATAGCCAGCTAGATTAACAACACCCCAAACATCATCAAAGGCTGCGGCTAAGCTTTCAATGTCCGAAATATCACCAGCAACCCACTGAATTTTATTTCGATAGGCCGTCAACCGACCTAACTGTTTAGTATCACGAACGAGACACCTTATTTGATAATCTGTCTCTATCAGCATCCGCTCAACAAAATGACTGCCAACGAATCCAGTTGCTCCTGTAACGAGCAAAATCTTTTTATTTTTCATAAATATAGATTATCCTGTATATTTAGTTATATGAACAATATACGGACCATGAACACCTTGGATCAATTCTTTCACAGATTTATAAAGAGAATAACAAGCTCTTAATACTTTTTCATATAACATTGTAAATGATGTAAATAGCGACGCTTAACTCTAAATGAAGAATGGCAATCCCAATTTATTTATTGATGAACTCTTATTGTTTTATTTATGTAAAAGGTTTATCAATATCAAGCATCGGTTTAACATGAGCTTAAGGCGAGCATGAGTACATATCAAACTCCTTTTTTTAAAAAGATTTTCAACCATGACAATATTTCAAGCACTCATCACTTCAAGAAGCGAAGAAAGCACAGAACAACTACAAGATCGATTTAATGAACAGGGTTATTTATACTTCAAACAAGCCATTAATCCGCAGCGTTGCGAGCGCTTAATGCATGACATGCTTCATTGCTTACAACCCCATATCGTGTTTGACCAACAGCGCCAGCTACCCCAACTGATGGGCGATCCTTTTTTTGAAACTGATCCCATTTGGGATCAGGTCTACCCAAGAGTTCAATCACTGCCCAGTTTTCATAATTTCTTTCATCAAGCTGATGCACAGCAATTAATGCAAACAGTCGTGGGGCCAGAGGTATTTGTTTACCCGATGAAACTAGGTCGTATCGCCTGCCCAAAAAAATTAGGTTACGAGACCCCGCCCCACCAAGATGCGCGCTCGCATCAAGCAGGGCCAACTATGGCCGGCATGTGGGTGGCGCTGCACGACACTGAACAAGGCATGGGGCGATTACAACTGCTACCAGGCTCTCACAAGCAAGGCGTTCGCACGGTCAAAGCGGCCGATGGCGTGGGGGGCGTGCAATGTGAAATTTTTGCTGATGAAACAACCTGGCATGTCTCTGATGTTGAGCGTGGGGATGTGATTATTTTTCATTCCTGCTGCGTGCATCGCGCTGAGCCCAATACGTCTGAAAGCACCGTTAGACTCAGTATTGATACACGTTTTTGTAACTACGGGGCGCCGGTGTTTATAAGTAATCTCGACCCACACCATGGCTGGCGCATCGATAATCTCAACTGGGAATTTATCTATACAGATTGGCCCGACACGCACTTACAGTACTATTGGCGCGACTACCCCGATATTTTTAGTGACTTTCGGTATTAAAATATCGACTTGCTAGTAGTCTACGCCGTATTAATGGTAACAATGGTATGGTGCGCTAGCCACGAACCAAGATACTCTGTGCTGGTATGTCGCTAGCAGCCCACTGCGTATCCGTACCACCCATTGCAGGTAGCCATGTTTCGACTAAGCGTCCGTCTTCAACTCGAAACGACTGCACCCAATCCCATTGCGCCTCGGCCCCTTGACCATCAAAGTTTTCAACCACCCAGCTGCCAATCGATGTGATAAAGTTACCTTCTGACATCAGAAAGTAATTAAAGTCGCGAATCGTCCAGGTGGCGCCAAACATTTTTAAACTGTCACGGTATTCTTCGCCGGTAACCGTGCGCGTGCCCATCATATCGTGGCGGGTATAATGCGGGCCCGCCAACTCGGGAATTAAGTCAAAATTGCACGGCTGCCACATCTCATCGTACCAACGACGCATTAACGATTTGTTATTTTCTTCTTGGCTCACTTGTGTACCCTCTTGGTTAAGCATTGAATGACATACGACCTTACCGTAAAACGAAAGGTGAAGGTAGCGATGATACGATTCATTGACAGTAATTAAGCATAACGACTTGCTGCAACTGCTCTCTCTAACAACAAGGAAAAGCCCGTGATCAAACTGCTATGTTTTTTAAAACGAAATGCCGCCTTATCGCGCGATGAATTTCATCAGCACTGGGCCAATGTCCATGGTCCGCTATTTGCTAACAGCCCCGCCTTAACACAATACATTGTCCGCTATGAACAGAACCCTCGCTTAGCCGCTGATTACCGACGCGACCCCAAAGACGCCAGTTTCGAGCAGCAAGGTTATGACGGTGTCAGTGCCATTTGGTATCACTCCATGGATGCCTTCAATGCCATGATTGATGATCCCTACTACCAACAGCATGTGGTGCCCGATGAAGAGTACTTACTCGATCGCGCATCGCAAGCGTGGTTATTAGCTGACACAGCCAATACTATTGTCGATAAACCCAATGCGCGCACTGAGGCCACCGCTAAATTACTGTGTATATTACGCCGCAATTCTGCCTTATCACGTGATGCCTTTCATCAGCATTGGCTAGAACACCATGGCGGTTTATTTCAAACGGTTGGCAATTTAAATAAAGACATTATGGCCTACGATCAAAATCCGCGGCATATTGATGACTATGCCTTGGCCCCTGAGCGCTGTTACGACGGCGTGACCGAGCAGTGGTTTGAATCCATCGAACGATTTTTTCAATCGCTATCAGAGCCCGAACAAAAAACCCTGGTCGAACCCGATGTGGCCTATATGCTCGATCCCGCTGGCACCCACTTTATTATGAGTGAGCTGCCCCGCGTCATCATTCAATAACCATCATGAAGGATACCTGCCATGCTAATACTCACCTATCTCGCTCATGCGCTCGGCTGCGCCTTGTTAGTCAATGCCATTCCGCACTGCGTCAATGGCCTGTCTGGCCAAGCCTTTCAAAGCCCGTTCGCCAGCCCGCCCGGCGTGGGTGAGTCGTCACCGGTGGTGAATGTATTATGGGGTGCTAGCAATGTATTCGTGGGCAGTGTCTTGCTATGCAAGGTCGGCGATTTTACGGCTGGCGTCAATCTTGACACCGCCCTTTGTGCCATCGTCGCGCTCGCCACCGCCGTGGCGTTAGCGAATCATTTTGGCAAGGTGCGCCATCAAGCGTAAGTCATTCCGCTATTTAGTCATTCTGTCATAAAAGGAAACTAACGATGGGGATCTATGCCATTACCGGCGGCGCCAGCGGCATTGGCGCCGGCATTGTTGATCGGCTTCAACAAGACGGCCACCAAGTGATTGTGGTCGATTTACATAATGCCGATATTGAAGCTGACTTATCGTCCGATCAAGGAAGGCAACAGGCAATTGCAGGTATTAAAGCCCTTGCCCCCGATGGGCTTGATGGCTTTATCCCCTGTGCTGGCGTTGGCGTTAATGTTAAACCGGTCTCTTTGATCAGTCGAATCAATTATTTTGGTGCATTGGCCACCCTTGAAGGCTTGAAAGACCACGTCGCCAAACGCCACGGCGCGATGGTATTGATTTCGTCGATCTCGGCCACCATGAGTCAAAATGGCGCTTATGTCGAAGCGCTATTAGCTGGCGATGAAGAGCAAGCAGTGGCGCTCATTGATGAGCTTGCCGAGGGCAACGAAGCCTATGCTGGCGGTAAACGCGCCCTGACCCGCTGGATGCGGCAACACAGCGCAGACTATTTAGCGGCAGGGGTTCGGCTTAATGCCATTGCCCCCGGCTACATTGCCACGCCGCTTAACGAAAAAATCGAAGCTGACCCCACGCTACGAAAAGTCAACCAGGCCTTTGCGGCCAGCATTCCGGTTGGCCGACCGGGCCAACCGGAAGATATCGCCCACGCCGCGGCATTTTTGCTCGACCCTAATAGTAGTTTTATCGCGCGCACGGTCTTATTTTTAGACGGCGGTCATGACGCGTTATTAAGGCCTAATGATTTTTAACCATCGAACGCTTTAACTGACTTATTTATTCTAAATGTATAAAGGTAAATCAAATTATGCCTAAAGGCTTACAAGGTATTATCGACTCGCTGGCACTTGAACGGCTCGATAGCCCTTCAGAGACATTGACACGGTTCACCGGCTTATGTAATGACGACAGCGGTGAGCGCATTTACGGTGGTCAAGTGATGGCACAGGCTATGAGTGCAGGTCAGCAAACCGTGGCGAAACCCTATGTGCTACACAGCATGCATTCAACCTTTTTACGCCAAGGCGCAATAGGCGTTCCTTTAACTTATTGCGTTGAAGCAATGAGAAACGGTCGCTCATTCTTGAGTCGGCAGGTGGTTGTTGAACAGAATAACAAAATTATTTTTACCGCCACTTTATCGTTTCAGAAACCCGAACACGGTGTCAGTCATGCGGCGACGATGCCCGACGCACCCAATCCTGAATCACTCATCAAAGAAAGTCATCGTATTAACGATTTTCTTGCCAGTAAAGGAATTAACCATCAGTACGACTGGCCAATCGATATACGGTTCGTCAATCCACCGGCCATTATTGACCCGCAACCACAGCCGCCGCGATTATTAGCATGGATCAAAACCACCGCAGCACTGCCCGACAACGATAACTTACAACGACAAATGTTTGCTTATGCCTCGGACAATCCGATATTAATGCCCGCATTTTTTCCGCATTGCATTAATCCCTTTACCCCTAATGTAATGGCCGCCACACTCAGTCATTCCATTTGGATTCATCAATCATTAAAAATAGACGACTGGCTATTGTTTGAAGTTGA
>CALCNB010000139.1 GCA_937897785.1 uncultured Cellvibrionales bacterium
CCGCCGTATCCGTTAAATCACGCATCCGAAGTTTTTCACCAAAACCCCAGCCTTTAAATGGTGCTAGTGGCTGCGCTTTGGGTGTATAAGCCGGCAACATGGCATTGGGCCGAGTGACTTTTTCACCTGCGTGGGTATAGGCGGCGCAAAGGGTATTTAAGCACGCCAGCAAATATTCTTTAAGATTGCAGTACATAGAAAAACTACTGCCGGTACCGCTGTTACCGTGTTTAATCGTTGCTGCGGCAAAAGTCCGCGCCGCGGCAATCAAATCCTCGGCAGCAATGCCAGCACGATCCGCCACATACTTAGGGGTAAACCCAGCAACGCGCTCTTTTAGTGTGCTAAAACCGTCGGTATTATCGGCAACAAACTGTGCATCATAGAGTCGTTCAGAAATGATCACATTGATCATACCCGCCAGCACGGTATGGTCTTCACCGGGACGGCTTTGCAAATGAATAGCCGCTTTTCTCGCAGTATCCGATATCCGCGGATCAATCACGATCAATTTTAAGCCGCGAGCGAGCGCTTGTTTTAATTTTTGCGCAGGATTTTGCCCATGAATACCCGCCGCTTTTGAAATTATCGGGTTAACGCCCATCAATAACCAGGCATCGGCACGGTCAAAATCGGGCTCACCACCCAGCCACTTGCCATGCGCAGCAAGTGAAACCTGTTTGCCGGGTTGATCAATCGTATTAGAGGTAAAAAACATTGGTGAACCAATGGCACGTAAAAAGGCATTGCCAGTTCCGGCAGCGGCTGGGTAACCCACGTTCGGCGTACCCACATAAATAGCCACCGAACGTGGGCCGTATTTATCGACTAAAGATTGTATTTTCTCTGCAGCCTCTATCGCCGCCTGTTCGCTTTTAATCGTCGCAAAGCTACCGTCATCTTGTTTCTTCAGACTGTGAAGTAAACGACCTTCATGGTTATGCATTTCGGGTAGTGCCCGCCCCTTAGGGCAGGTATAGCCCTTAAAGAGAGGGTTATCAGGATCGCCGGTCACCTTTATGAGTTTACGTCTTCCGTTATCATTTTCGACGTTAGCAAGTACACCACAATGCGCAATGCATAAGCGGCACAAGGTCGGTACGGTTTGAGAATTATTATTTTTATCGACTTCAGTCATAAGCTGGCTCGAAAGGCATTAATATAAAAAAATATCTTACGCGTATTACTGTAAACTTATTGCCCGCTATAACCAACCTGGTTTTGCTAAAAACCGCTTATTATTTATTAAATATACGACAGTCAGAATGCCTAACTTGCAAGGCATCAAGGTTATTAAGTATTGAATATTCAATGCCTAAAATGCCTAATTTTTTAAGCTATTGACTTACCCTTCCCTCACCGCTAAGCACTAATGTTTTTTAAGTCTATGATTCGATTAAAATTTTAACTTTATCAGCTGTGATGCGCTTAGTTACTGGCGTTTAAGCCTTAACATATAGCTTAATTTATGACCGCCTGATAAAATGACACGAATAATAACAAAATATCAATCGCTAAATTCACATAATCAGCTTGACCGCTAATAGCTAAAAATCAATCTTATATTAGCGTGCTCCAATTAAATAATAGGTGGAAACCAGGTTAAAACTTTTACCTCTCTTAACTATTTTTATTTCTCTAAATTGCTGGGCACCGCATTATACAGATTGGTTTGGTATTCGATTTGAGGATTGGAAGATAGCGCCCGCATTAGCAACGGGAGGAAGTTTTGCCGATCATTACGCTATTTATAATAATCAACTTGCCGTTCTAGAACATTATGAATACGCCAGAAATGATTTAATCAATGAGGCGATTGCCGGCAGTGGCGTCGCTAAAAAAGATCCGTCAAAGATTAATATATATGAATTTGACGGCGCTGATTGGAATCTAAAGAGCTCTTTGCTTGAGCCCGATATACTAGAGAGTACCCCCTATGTTAGCCCAGAAGAACCGAGTGTAATTATTTCAAGCGAAACTGGTTTTGGCCAAAGCCTGCTCATAAGAAACGATATATTATTTATTGGTATGCCGTCTCTAGGTACCGTTAAGCTTTATGCAAAGCAACCGCACCCAACATTAGCCGGATCGCATGTCTGGACACATCAAAATGATATCTTACCTTTAGCCGTATCATTACCTACCGAGGGTTTTGGAAGAAGTATGGCTTTTTCCGAGAACGTTTTAATCATACAGAATAATCAAGGGGGATTATTTGTTCACAAGAAAATTGGTGTACCTTTAAAGTGGGAACTTGATCAAGAAATTTATATTGATGAACCTTGTTTCAGTAAAGATTTTGAATTAAGTGGGAATACATTAATTATCGGATCAAAGGATGGGTGTACTGGAAAAGTATGGATTTTTGAAAGCAATGGTGACAAATTCAACTTAACTGAAACATATTTTAGCCCCGACCCATCACCTCACCCTGCAGATTCAGAATTTGGTCATAGTGTTTCAATTGATGGCAACAACAATATATTAATTACTCACTCTCGCTATCTTTTAGATTTGCATGGTTTTAGTGGCGCCGCGGGTATTGCGTACATTGGTAAAAAAGAACCTGGCTCGCCGTTGACGATAACGAATGTATTAAATCCCAATGATGCTGGAACCGGTGAATTTGGCTGGGATGCCGATATATCAGAAAACAAAGCCATAGTTAATGACCCTTATTTTTCCTCTATAGTTGATGGTTCCATAACCGAGTCAGGGCTAGGGATGAATTATCTCTACGTAAAAACAGCTGAAGATACTTGGGAACATCTAGCCAAATTAACTAGGTCAGATGCCGCTGCTATTTCTTGGTTTGGACGCTCCGGGGTTGAGATAACTGATAGCGGCTTTGCAGTCGTTGCTGACCCTTACTCTGAATCGGGAACACAACCATCTAGTGCTTTTGGTGGCATCTATATTTATGACCTAAGAGATATGGAAGGGCTCTTTTTCGATCCTATTTACGATGAGGATATTCCAGCAATAGGCGTTATAGGTTCTTTGATGCTGGCCTTATCAATACT
Source organism: uncultured Cellvibrionales bacterium (assembly GCA_937897785.1). Lineage (GTDB taxonomy): Bacteria > Pseudomonadota > Gammaproteobacteria > Pseudomonadales > UBA7434 > UBA7434. The sequence continues at coordinate 3,024 of CALCNB010000139.1, forward strand.
GGGCATGGGTTGGTCACGGATAAGAAAAAAATGACTTTATCGAATAAAAAAACCTTAACTTAATATGATTTTTCAACTCTGCTGAGTATTCATCGGTTTGAATAAAAATGATTATCTCGTTATCTCAGTTTTTAATCCTTACACTGACGCTCAGTACGCCATTACTGTCA
>CALCNB010000140.1 GCA_937897785.1 uncultured Cellvibrionales bacterium
GTTCTTAATTTATGTTTGAGGACCACCATCACTTGAGCTTAGTCGCGGACTATGGTCTTCGTTAGCTTCAAAATTATTTGTTTTAGATCGTAACTTTGGTGATGGTGACTCACGATCCTGCTTTGGCTCAGCGCTGTGATAAGATTTATCGTTTGAGGCAAGGGCGGTTAGCGTCAAGTTCAGAGGCTTAGATGGCACTATGACAGTCGAACTCAATAGCCTTTCACATTATCCGAAGCCGCTATTACTCAGTCGCTATTTACCCTTGCTTGTTACTACGGTGTCTCGCAAACCAAGCCCAGAGCTTTGGTTGTTTTTTCTTTGTCAGATGCTCGCTATTACCATCGTTACGGGTATTTTAATTTTTACTGATCGTATTCAGACCGCTATTTTTCAAGAAAGCGCTAAGATGATGGCGGCTGATTTAGTCGTTCAATCAAATGGCTTGGTCGATCCTGCTTGGCAGAGGCAGGCAGTGTTATTGGGCCTGGATACGGTTCAAAGCCTACGATTCCCTTCGATGCTTTTCTTTAATGATCAGCTACAGCTTACTGATATTAGGGCTGTCTCTGAGGGTTATCCGCTGCGCGGTGAATTAACCGCATCAGCTACACTTCGTTCGCCAGCAATGGCTCAACAAAGGCTTAAGGTTTCATTGCCGAAAAGTGGCGAAGTTTGGTTAGATGCCAGAAGCGCTGAAGCCTTAGGGGCTGAGGTTGGTGATCAGATTGAGGTCGGTGACCGATCACTGCGCTTCAGTCAAGTGCTGGTCGATGAACCGGGTGCAGCCATACCCAGTTTAGGGTTTGCTGGTCGGGCCTTAATACGGCTAATTGACATTGAAAGTACCGGTTTAGTTGTTGCCGGTAGTCGTGTCAGCTACAGTTGGATGTTAGCAGGTGAAGAGAAATCACTGGCGATCATGGAATCTTGGTTAAAATCACGTCTGGGTGTTCACGATAATCTGGTGAGCCGAGTCGAAGGCAGTCAATCAACCGAAGATATTTTAAATCGGGCCAGTAGTTTCTTAAGTTTAGGCGGCGCGATGGCAGTGCTGTTAGCAGGTTTGGCGGCGATGATTTCTGCCTCGCGATTTATGGCGGGCCAGTTGGATAATGTTGCCATTATGCGCGCGCTCGGAGCAAGCCGTCAGCAATTATTTGCAGTGTATTTTTCTCAGTTGCTGATCTTTTCATTGCTTGCCTTATTGCTGGGCTACTTGCTGGGATTTGGACTTCAATCACTGGGTTTTTATGCCTTACAGGACGTTCTGGTCATGCCCTCTGAGTTGTCTGTTAGTTCTTTCATTGCCGGAGCGGTGACGGCTTTATTTTGCTTGTTATGTTTTGCTGTGCCGACCTTGCTTGGCCTAATAAGGGTTTCACCCATGCGTTTGTTGCGATCGGCCTCCGCGCAGGCATCCCAAAAAACGGCTTATATTGTTTTTGCCCTCGGTTTTCTATTGTTATTATTTTTTTATAGCGGCAGTTGGCAGGCCAGTTTGATTGTGTATCTAGGTATTTTGTCATTGGCGATTGCCGTTGCCTTTGTATCAGTGTTAGTGACTAAAGGTCTGCAGATTATTCATCGTCGTCAATCATCAGTCGCTGAAAATGTACAGCGCTTAGCTAGCGATTTATCCAGTGGCTCTTTATCTGGCGGTTCTTCATTAGGCAGTCACGCATTAATAAGTCGGCCATCATTTGATCGGGTGGATTCTGAGCCTAAGGCGAATTTGAATCGCTTAGCTCTGCGCATGGGTATTGATGCCTTTTGCCGGCAGCCGCAGACCAGCCAGCTGCGGACTATCGCCTTATCGCTGACTTTGACGATTCTCATTGTGATTATGGCGTTGCGGGCGGCGCTATTGGCCGATTGGCAAACGCAACTGCCGCCCAAAGCACCCAATTTTTTTGCGGTTAATATTCTCTCTTCTGAAGTTGATTCTTTTTCGTCAGCATTACAAGCGGCTCAGTTTGAGCAACAGCCACTCTATCCGGTTGCGCGTGCGCGGCTAATGGCAATTAATCATTTAAGCTTTTCAGAGTGGGGTGTCACGAATGTCGATGCGCTGGCATCGCTTGAGCGTGAAATGGTTATGACTGAGTCCGCTACATTGGCGGATGACAATATCCTTTTTGCCGGCCAATGGCATGGAGATGGTAGTGATGAAATAGAGGTATCTGTAGAAAAAGATATTGCCGACAGTCTTAAAATTGGTTTATATGATAAATTGCATTTTAGTTTTGCCGGAGTAGAAGTTATAGCGCGTGTCACCAGTATTCGTAAGCTAGACTGGAATAGCATGCGGCCCAATTTTTATTTTATTTTATCGCCGCCAAACCTATCATCCTTTCCTTTTACTTATATGACCAGTTTTTATGTTGCCGATCAACAGGTGGCGAAAGTTGATAATTTAAGCCGTCAGCATCCATCAGCTACATTAATTAATGTCGGTGAAATCATTGAGCGCGCGCAAAAAATATTAGCTAAAGTGAGTTTGGCTGTTG
>CALCNB010000141.1 GCA_937897785.1 uncultured Cellvibrionales bacterium
TAACGATAAAGCGCAGGATGATAACGCGTGAAGAATCTAACCAAAAAATCGCTTAGTGCAGAACCGGTAGTCAATATTTTTCGCGTTTGCATTCTTCGTCTATCGGTTGCAAGTGCCACTTTACTATCTATTTTTTGGGGAAGCCTGTCTAATTCATCATTTGATGACACCCCCATTATTCTAGTTATTGTATCCATTCAATATATAGTTGGCATTACCTCGCTATTATTAAATCGCCAAGGAAAACTTTACTCTAACAAACATCTTTTTTATCAATTATTGATAGATGTGCTGTTTATCGCAATTTATGCTTATAGCACAGGCGGAATCACCAACCCCTTTGTCAATTATTCTTTAGTGCCTATCAGCATTGCCTCGGCAACACTCAATCGAGATAATGCAAAAAAAATAACATATATAACGATCCTCTTATACACCCTTTTATTGTTCTTTTACAATCCACAACCCTTTTATGGAATAGCCCAAAGTATGCCAATTGACTTGAATTATGAGCAAACCACTGGAGAAAATGGCCAACAAGATGCGGTTTTGGCAAACCAACCAACCCATCGAGTTAATCCTGTACATTGGAGTAATTGGTTAAATTTTATAATCAGCGCCTTGTTAATCCATTGGTTTGTAAGTCGTATGGCGCAAGCTATTCGAGACCAAGAAAAAGCCATTAGTCAGCAGCATGAGCAACAAATTTATGACGAGCAGGTTCTTTCAATAGCGACTATCGCTGCCAGTGCTGCGCATGAATTAGGTACGCCAATCAATAGCTTAAGGCTTTTGATCGACGAGTACACTAAAGATAACAATCTGAACGACCATCAACGTGAAGACTTTAACTTAATGGAATCACAAATTATGCAATGCTCAGCAAGCTTAAAGAAGCTAGTTGACACCGCACAACAGACACAGATTGGCCGACGAAAAGTTATATCTTGTCAGCAATTAATTGATCGTTGCTTACAAGAATGGCAACCCTTAAGACCTGAAGTCGTCGTAAAAAAAGTCTTCCTTAAGCAACCGAATGAGATTGCTATTTTTTGTGACCATTCAATCGCCCAAGCCCTGATTAACTTACTTAATAATGCGGCTAATAGCAGTCCCCAACAGATCAGCATTGATCTACAATACACAGCTGAAAGCATAAGTATTATTATTAGCGATCAAGGTAGCGGTTTGCCAGTGCATATTCTTGAACAATACGGTAAGCAGCCCATTAGCGATGGGGAGCATAACAATAGCTTGGGCTTAGGTTTGTTCCTGTCCAATGCCAGTATACGCCGCCATCAAGGTCAGTTATATTTACGCAATAAGTATGACAATACAATAGGCACTCTAGTCGGTGCTGAGGCCATTATTGAATTACCACGTTGGGATGAGCAAAACATTGAGCACAATTAAAAGTTATTTAATTGTTGACGATGATTCCATTTTTACAGGAATTCTATCCCGTGCTTTAAAGCGCCACGGCATTGAAAGCATTATTGCTCATAGTCAAGAGGAAGCGATTATTCAATTTAATGAAGCAAATCCCAAACCTGAGCATGCGGTGATTGATTTGAATCTTAATGGAGAGTCAGGTTTAAGCTTAATCCCAAAACTACTAAACATTGACCCCAAGCTAAAAGCTATCGTTATGACTGGCTATTCCAGCATCGCAACTACCGTTGAAGCAATGAAGTTAGGCGCCATTAACTACCTTTGCAAACCCGCCGACATTAATGAAATCATGCGGGCTTTTAATGACGTAAGCAGTCATTCTATTTCTTTAAACGCAGTCAATCTTGATGTCCAGCGGCCATCGATCGATCGTATAGAATGGGAATATATTCAAAAAGCGCTAGCGGATAATGACGGTAACATCTCAGCAACCGCTCGATCGCTTGGCATGCATCGACGGACACTGCAACGTAAACTACAAAAAAAACCGGCAAGAAGTTAACCACTTACCGGTTTTTTGACATCAATAAAAATTCTTATAATTCTCGACCTTTATTCGATGCAATTCGCATTCTAAGTGCGTTCAACTTAATAAACCCTTCAGCATCTTGTTGGTTATAGGCGCCATCATCGTCATCAAAGGTGGCTATTGCCTCATCGAATAGGCTGTCATCCGACTTGCGCCCTTCGATAATGACATTACCTTTGTATAATCTAAGTCTAACATCACCAGAAACTCTC
>CALCNB010000142.1 GCA_937897785.1 uncultured Cellvibrionales bacterium
TAATTTACCACTTTGATCATAAATTGCTGGACGCGTTTGCGGGACCGCCTGTTGACGGCTATAACCTTCAACATTGGCGTTAGCAATATTATGGCCAGTGGTATTAATTGCCGTCTGACTGGCTAATAAACCACTTGCACCTATATTTAACAATCCCATAAACGTTCCTAATTCTTAAAAAATTTCATATTGATAATCAATTCTCAGCTTCTTTTAGTTGCAACTGATCACTGACCTTACCCTAATTGATGTAATACAAATAAAATGTCATCCAATGTTTTGACTGGCTTAACAGTCTCAGAGACCATTTGCTTCATATCAACAGAGACCGATGGCTTAACATCAATAGGACCCACTGGTGTTTGATTTACCAATGATTGAACACTGTTATCCTGCCGCATTGATCTAAGCGACAAGCTCTTATCTTTAGCTGGCACACTGTCTTTGATAGTTGCTGTGGTCGAATCTAACTGACGAACAATCGCCTCAGCAAATCCCAGGCCATTATTTCCGGTTAATTCAACACTCCATTGATCGTCAAGCATTCCTTGGTAAAAACTCACCTGATCACTCCCCAAAAGACTATCTTCAGCTAAAACATTGGTTGCGCTGCGCATATTTTTAAGCATCATATTGACTAACATCGACTCAAATTCTGCTGCCACTTCGGTTAACGCCGCAGACTGATTGTTATCCGCTAACTGCTTAATAGACTGCAAGCCTTGCAAGTCGTTATAAGCGGTCGTTGATGAAGCTGTCGATGCAACTGAAGATAAAGTTGCCGATGCATAATTATTAATAGTCATAATCTAAAAATCTTTCTATAAAATCAGGTATGCAAGTAGCCATTAAATCACCACCAATTCAGCACGAAGCGCACCTGCTTGTTTCATCGCTTCAAGTATCGCCATTAAATCACCCGGCGCTGCACCCACTTGATTAACGGCGCGAACAATTTCGTTAAGCTCTGTACCCGGATCAAACAAGAACATCCGGTTTTGTTCTTGAGCAATTTCAATTGCCGAATCAGCCACTACTGCCGTCTCACCGCCGGCGAACATATTGGGCTGGCTGATATCTGCATTTTCAGCAACAGTGACCGTTAAACTGCCATGCGTGACTGCAACAGGCGATACCTTGACACTGCTGCCAACCACTATCGTGCCAGTCCGTGAATTAATAATAACCTTCGCTGAAGCCTGGCCTTGTTGAATATCTAAATTTTCTAATACTGAGACATATGTTACTCGCTGATCGACCTCAACCGGTGCTGTCACACTAATCGAGCTGGCATCTAAAGCAGTCGCCACCGAAGGACCAAATACCGTATTAATTCTTTCAGCCACGCGTTTCGCTGTGGTGAAATCCGCTCGATTCAAGTTAAAAATGATATTGCCCGCATTCTCAAAGCCGGTATTAATAGCCCGTTCGACCGAAGCACCATTTGGAATACGACCCACACTGGGGACATTAACCGTGATTTTTGATCCATCGTTACCTTCAACACCAAAGCCGCCGACCACTAAGTTACCTTGTGCTAAGGCATAAATTTCACCATCAATTCCTTTTAATGGAGTCAGTAATAAACTTCCGCCACGCAGACTTTTCGCATTACCCATTGATGATACGGTAATATCAATGGTCTGGCCGGGTTTCGCAAAGGCCGGTATCTCTGCATGGACAGCGACGGCAGCAACATTTTTTAATTGATACCGCACCCCTTCAGGCATAGTGATGCCAAACTGCTTCAACATGTTAGAAAACGACTGGGTAGTAAATGGAGTTTGTGAGGTCTGATCACCAGAGCCATCTAAACCTACTACTAGACCATAACCAATTAATGCATTTGATCGCACACCGGCAATGGAGGCCATATCTTTGAGGCGATCAGCTTGAGCCACACAGCTAATTAATAACACCAAGAACAGTGAAATTGATTGCTTCAATAGAGAATGTTTTTTTGATGGCATAATAAACCCTTAAAATGGCC
>CALCNB010000143.1 GCA_937897785.1 uncultured Cellvibrionales bacterium
CAGCATGCGTAAAGATTTACAAGCCACGAACCGATACTACAAAGACGTAGGCTTTATTCCAGAAGGGGAATTAACTGAAAGAACAAAAAATATAACTGGCTACGAACTCGTTAGAAAATCTAGCTTTCCTATCGACCTTGTGATTGAGACTGCTGAGATAGCCAGTGTTGCCGACCCTAAAAACTTAAGTCTTTTAATTGAACGCCTATCCCATTCAGAAGCGGTTGTTAGGTACTGGGCGGCGGTAGGTTGCAGTATTCTCAAATCCCAATCAATGCCTGCTAAGACTGCATTGATCGCAAGACTCGATGATACTTCGGCCGATGTGAAAATTGCCGCAGCCGAAGCACTGAGTTATTTAGGCGCTGAAGAGAAAGCACTGGCCGCATTGATGCTACAACTGAAGCACCCATCAGCCATGGTCAGAATCCATGCAGCCAATGTTCTCGACGCTATAGGCAGCAAAGCCAAACCAGTCGCCAATGAATTGCAAATTATGGTTAATTCAATGCAACAATTAAAAAAAGAAGGGAAACTACCTGACGAAAATTATTTGTTAACTGCATTGTCTTATACAGTCTCAAAATTTTAGCGATAATACTCACTATTGGTTATTAGGTAATCCGCCTAACGCTTTATTATGAGAGTTTTTAATCACGAAAGAAGCTGAAATTTGAAATAAAAAGAAAAAGCTGTTTAGGCAGTTAAAAGAGCTTTATAATATCGCGGCCATCAACCTTAACAGAAATAAAATATTATGTATTTAGGAATAGATTTAGGAACCTCTTGTGTGAAAATCATCATCTTGGATGATGATGAACAATTGATTGCACAAGCGTCATCATCGCTAGAAGTGAGCAGACCTCAGCCTTTATGGTCTGAACAAAACCCTGCAGATTGGTGGCAAGCCACCAATCTTGCCATGCAAGAACTGCTTGATCAAAATCCTGCCGCAATACAATCTATTAAGGCGATAGGTCTATCGGGGCAAATGCACGGTGCAACCTTGCTAGATGTCGATAACAATGTTATTCGACCAGCAATATTGTGGAATGATGGTCGCAGCGAAGCGCAGTGTAAACGTATCGAGACCAGCGAACCTAACTCGCGAGCAATAACCGGCAACATCGCCATGCCAGGTTTTACTGCGCCTAAGCTTGTTTGGGTAGAGGAGAACGAACCAGATAACTTTGCGAAAGTCGCTAAAGTTTTACTACCAAAAGATTACCTACGTTTCTTAATGAGCGGAGATTTCGCCTCTGACATGTCTGACAGTGCTGGAACATTATGGCTCGACGTGGAAAACAGACAATGGTCAAAAGCTATGCTTGCAGCCACTAATCTTACCGAAGATCATATGCCTACCTTATACGAAGGGACTCAAATCACCGGCACACTCAAACCAGAATTAGCTAAAAAATGGGGCATGCAGGCCGTGCCGATAATTGCTGGTGGCGGCGATAATGCTGCAGGAGCAGCAGGCATTGGGGTTATCAATCCAAACGAAGCATTTTTATCACTGGGCACGTCTGGCGTGTATTTTGTTGCTAATGAAAGTTATCGGCCAAACCCTGATAGCGCCGTCCACACATTCTGCCATTGTATTGAAAACACTTGGCATCAGATGTCAGTTATATTGAGTGCAGCTAGCTGTCTGTCATGGGTGACAAAGTTAACCGGTTACCAAGATGAAGAAAGCTTACTTGTTGACGTTGAAAAGCTCGATTTTTCAACGCCCTCAACAGTGACCTTTCTACCATATTTATCTGGCGAAAGGACCCCGCACAACAATCCGAATGCACAAGGTGTTTTCTTTGGTCTAGGCCATAATACTGATTCAGCTGAACTTGGCCGCGCGGTCTTAGAGGGAATCGCCTTTGCCTTTGCTGATGGCCAGCAAGCTTTAATTGCTGCAGGCACTCAAATAGACACAGTTTCTGTCATCGGCGGTGGGTCGGTCAGTAAACTCTGGGGGAAAATATTAGCCAGCGTATTAAACAAACCACTAAGCTATCGACAAGGCGCTGAAGTAGGCCCAGCCTATGGTGCCGCACGCCTAGCCAAATTGGGAACAAGCAAACTTAGCCCAAGCGATGTTTGTCTTGCCGGCGAAATCAATCATGTTATTGACCCCGATCAAACAATGTCTAGCTATTATTCAAAGCAACACAAAAAATATCAAAAACTTTATCAAAACTTAAAAGACTGCTTTTAAGTTTGGTCTAATCTTTTCAAGTAGGAGCGATCCATGAGTGAACAATTTTTCAATACGGTTAATAAAATTCAATTTGAAGGTGCTAACAGCACCAACCCTCTTGCTTTTCGTTATTACGACGAAAACCAAGTCGTAATGGGTAAAACCATGAAGGAGCATCTTCGTTTTGCCGCCTGTTATTGGCATAACTTTTGTTGGGCAGGCTCTGATATATTTGGTGAAGGTACTTTTGAACGCCCATGGATTCAACCGGTCGGCGACCAATTAGCACTGGCCGAGCAAAAAGCAAAAGTTGCTTTTGAGTTTTTTGAGAAACTTGGCGTGCCCTACTTTTGCTTTCACGATGTCGATATCGCACCTGAAGGCGCATCACTAAAAGAATTCCACTCCAATGTTAATCACATCGCTGATTTTTTTGAAAAAGAAATGGATCGGACTGGCGTTCAATTACTTTGGGGAACAGCAAATTTATTCTCCAATCAACGCTTTTGTGCTGGCGCCTCAACTAATCCTAACCCAGAATTGTTTGCTTATGCTGCAGCACAAGTGAAGCATGTGATGGATGTGACTCATCGTCTTGGTGGTGAGAACTATGTTCTTTGGGGCGGACGTGAAGGCTATGACACACTGCTTAATACTAATCTAAAACATGAAGGCGAACAGTACGCACGTTTCCTTAAAATGGTTATTGAGCATAAACATAAAATTGGCTTCAAAGGAACACTATTGA
>CALCNB010000144.1 GCA_937897785.1 uncultured Cellvibrionales bacterium
CAAACAATCCGATAAGTTAGGGCTCAGTAGTCGACACTATTTGCTTGATAAAAAAACAGCTTCCTTAGTTGGCGCTTTAGAAGAGGCCAAAATTGCTGAGTCTCTTTATAAGGCGCAGCAAGAAAAGCGCAAGCTAAAGTCAAAAAAAATAGCGCCAGAGGCATTTTCGAGTACCGTATTAGAGTTAGAGCTTAGTTAGTCATAGCGCTGGCTTTGATAATGGCCAGCAATTTTTTGAGCGACTTGCTGATACAGTGCCTCAATATCCACTGCGAGACCGGTTTCTGCCCGTCTCGAAATCATGGTTATTGGAAAGAAAAAGTAGTCGCTGTGTTTGAGCTGGAGTGCCCTCGAGCGGCCATGCTGGTCATGATAGACCACCCATTTTACATTGAACTCGCGCAGTATGACATCGGCTAAAATCACGCCCATATCCTGCAGTAATTGCCGTTGATCTGCAGTAATCTTTTTTTCCTCTAATAGTCGTTGCAGTAGCGGTATATCGTGCGCGCGCGTGCCATGAAATTGAGTACCAAAAAATGTTTGGGTTTGTTGAGTGAGTCGCTGCCGGCTAAGCGCGAGATAGTTGTGATCAGATTGGTTGAAATCCATTGTGCGCCAGTTTTTTTCATTGGCAGTGTCGGCGTGCAATGACGCGGGATAAAAAAACGTCGACACCATGCTAGTCAAGGCAATGGAGATAAACCTGAGAGTCTTCTGTCGCATCATCGTGTCTCTAATCATCTGTTTTCTTAGACCTATTTACCGAATGCTGGGCTAATTGGCTTCTGTCTTTTTCACTGTTCTGTCAGCCAGCGGGATCAAACTAGCTACAGAGGCTTTAATGCACAATAAAGTCCTATTATGGCCCTCTATGCCTTGTGTTAATAGGATTGCCTCAGTAACATAACCGTATATTTTTTCCGACAGGCTAATTTTAGCAGTCTCGGTAGATAAGTGATATAAGAGGACGGTGGATTGGTGATTTCGGGCAGTATTGTGGCGTTGGTAACGCCTATGTTAGACACTGGAGAGGTTGACTTTCCTGCTTTGCAGCGTCTGGTTGAATGGCATATTGTGGCCAAAACTGATGCCATCGTTGCTGTTGGCACAACCGGTGAATCAGCGACTTTAAATGTTGATGAGCATCAGGCGGTGATTAAAGCCGTGGTGGAAACGGCTGCCGGTCGATTACCAGTTATAGCGGGTACGGGTGCAAATTCAACAGATGAGGCAATTGAATTGACTGCGGCGGCTAAGCGCTTAGGTGCCGATGCGGGCTTGAGCGTGACTCCATATTACAACAAACCCAGCCAAGAAGGTTTATATCTGCATCACAAGGCTATCGCTGAGGCGGTTGATCTGCCAAACATCCTGTATAACGTTCCCGGCCGAACGGCTGTCGATATGCTGCCTGAAACCACCGCTAGACTGGCTGATATTCCTAATATTATCGGTATTAAAGATGCCACAGGGCAGCTTTCTAGAGGGCTGGAGTTGTTGAAAATCTGTGGTGATAAAATTGCGGTTTATTCCGGTGATGATGCAACCGCTATCGAATTTTTATTACAAGGGGGTATGGGGAATGTGTCGGTTACAGCGAATGTTGCACCACAGGCGATGTCACGTCTTTGTGCTCTAGCTATGTCTGCGTCAACGGAAGAACAGCAGCAAGAGGTTAGACGGCTAAATGATCTATTAATGCCTTTAAATAATGATTTGTTTGTCGAGGCAAATCCTATACCTGTGAAGTGGGCCCTGTCATCAATGGGATTAATAGGCCTAGGGATACGATTGCCGTTAACTCCGCTTGCTGAGCTTTACCATCAACGCATCGAAGCAGCGCTTGAGGTGGCCGGCATTAACTCTGTTGCGCATGCAAGCAATTAGCCGATTTTAGTCACCGTTTGGAATATCTGTAATGACAGTTTTCACGCCTTTAAGCATCAAATTTATTGCTCGCATAAAAACTATACTCATTATTGCTTGTGCGCTTTTGCTATTACCCGGTTGTAGTTGGCTGTTTGGTGATGAAGGTCTTTTTCCCTCGCGTACCTATGACTATTTATCGGTCGAAGAAAGTCGTGATTTGGTTTTGCCTGACGGCATGGAATTACCGGCTATCCATGATCAGTATCCTATTCCTGCTATTAATACATCACAATTGCCTTCGGCTGAATTTGAAGTACCAAGGGTACAGTCCTTAGATTCGGCTGAGCAAAAGGGTAGCGTCAAAGTTCAAAAGTTTGATCAACGGCAATGGATTTTAGTTAACGCATCGTCCGGTCAAGTTTGGCCATTGGTCGCGAATTTTTTGGCCTCTAATCAGATTCCTGTTGCCATTTCGAATGGTAAACGTGGTGTTATTGAAACTGATTGGTTGAAAGATATTAGGTCTGACGAGGTTGAACCGAGCTTTTCATCGTTTAACGCTAGTCAGTCTAACTCCAATCGTTCATCAAGTGCTAACGCATATCGATCAGGGCTGGAAGGTTCGCGAGAGCGTTATCGGTTTTCGCTCAAGCCAGGGGTGCAAAAAGCAACCACCGAAATTGAGATCACCCAGCAAGCCACGACTGCTACCAGCAGCTCAGCTACTCCTGCTTCTTGGGGCAATGCTTCGAGCGACAGTAAGCGTGAAGATAATATGATTAATTTATTGGCCGAACATTTGGCTGACTCGCCGAATCGGGCTTCTTACTCACTGTTAGCTCAGGGCATTGGTTCTGCGAGTAAGGTGAAACTGCTTTACGATAATAGCAGTGAGCCTTATTTGAGTTTGTCGCTGCCGTTTGATCGAGCTTGGGCTTCGCTTGGCCTAGCATTAAAGAAAGCAAATTTTGATATTAGCGATCTTAATCGAAGTCGCGGGTTCTATTTAGCCAGATCAAACGGTGCAGCCTCAGTAAAAGAGGAAAAAGGCTTTATTTCACGGCTTTTTAGCCGCTCTAAAGATGAGGAGGCAACCGCTGCTGAAACCCTAGAGTTTAGTGCGCGACACAACGGCAGTAATTTAATTA
>CALCNB010000145.1 GCA_937897785.1 uncultured Cellvibrionales bacterium
TTAAAAGCCATGTTTCACCGTAATAACCAAAATTAGTTGCGCCTTGATAATCGATACGTTCGGGTACTGGCCACTCTAGATCACCGACGCGAAAATCAGCCGGCAACTGCCAGTTTAGCTGACTGGCAATGCCGGTATCACCTGGGTTTTTCCAATACTTATGCCAGCCCTCATCGGGTATAATCTTTAAGGCAAATCGGGCGCTCTGACCGACCACCAGATAAGGTCTTTCGCTGACAAGACTAACGCTTACCTGCGGCTGCTCAACTGACTCACTCTCGACCCATGCTTGCGAAACTGGGACAAACGTCAATACAAAAACAACATTAAGCAGACCGACAATCAAACCACGTTGAAAAATATTCATAGGAAACCTTAATAGAAAAGCCATTTTTCAATCACTTACACAGACTATAAGGCCTTATGACTAATAACGACAGCTTCATAGACAGATAAATGTCGACAATAGTGCCCTATTTTTGATGATAAATGCTAATTTGATCTCAGTAGCAAGATCCATTCAATGAGAAAATAATCAAAAACGCATCACCCACCCTAAATAGATTTATTTTTGATCAATTCTAGGGGTTTTCTGGTGTAAATCGTTGTTCTATTACTGTTTTTTTGCACAGAAGATGCACTTGCCTTTAGATTTGTAATGAGTATTATTAGTCCAAGCGCGAAAATATCCCGTAAAATGATGAACCTTGATTGAAATTTACAATCTCAAATGTTGCATCAATGCTAAAGTCTATTCGTAGACTTGAAAAATCCGTTTAAGAATTTAAGCCACAAAATGACCACTGTTAAGGAGAATCAGTAATGCAAGATAAAGTGTTCAGTAATCAAAAAGTCGGCATCGGTTCAGCGATAGAGACCAATAAAGTTCTTCGTAATACCTATTTGCTACTTTCCATGACCCTAATGTTCAGTGCAGTCTCAGCAGGCGTTTGCATGGCTATGAATATCGGTCATGGCACATCGTTAATCATGTCATTAGCGGCTCTGGGATTAATCTTCTTTGCGCTACCGCGTACGCAAAACTCCAGTAACGGCATTTGGGTAGTGTTTGCCTTTACCGGCCTAATCGGCGGCTCACTAGGCCCAATGCTTAACCATTACCTAGCAATGGCGAATGGTGCGCAACTGATTTCGCAAGCGCTCGGCGGTACTGCCCTGGTGTTCTTTGGCTTATCCGGCTATGCGCTCACCACTAAGAAGGACTTTTCTTTCATGGGCGGTTTTTTAATGATCGGCTTATTGGTTGCGATTGTTGGTTCTATTGCCAATATCTTTTTACAAATACCCGCAATGTCCTTAGCTATCTCAGCCGGTATTGTATTGGTGATGTCAGGTCTTATTCTGTTTGATACCAGTCGAATCATAAACGGCGGTGAAACCAATTACATTCGTGCGACCGTGTCATTGTATTTGAACATTGTAAACTTATTTACCTCAATGTTGCATTTATTAGGTGCGATGGACGACTAAAGCTATTTGCAATCGCCAAATGAAAAGCCTCGCCCAGCGGGGCTTTTTTTTGTCAGTAGATATGCATTATAGTGAGGGCAGATAAAATCAATTCCATTGTTAATCATACATTTTAGCCACGAGCTGCCTGTGAACCAAATACCGATAGAACATCGCTTTGCACAATACATACGCATTATCGGCAAAGGTAAGACCGGTCGACGCTCATTAACCGTGGACGAAGCACAAGCCGCTATGGATCACATCTTAGCGGGCGACATCGAACAAGTGCAGTTAGGCGCTTTTTTAATGGTACTTAGGGTCAAGGAAGAATCTGCGGAAGAAATTGCTGGATTTGTTATGGCCTGCAGAGCGTCAATTAATAACGGCTTACCTGAGGACATCATCTTACCTGACCTCGACTGGCCATCTTATGCAGGAAAAAAACGTCAACCGCCATGGTTTATTTTAACTGCACTACTGCTGGCTCAATCAGGCTACCGTGTATTTATGCATGGTAGCGCTGGCCATACTGCCAACCGACTCTATACTGA
>CALCNB010000146.1 GCA_937897785.1 uncultured Cellvibrionales bacterium
CTAAGCTGTGCGCTGGCTCTGAAACTGATATTGATAATCATTATCATTTACGGTGTTTTTTTGCGAGTTTGATGAGCTCATTGTAGTAATCGAAAGGGTATACCCAGCAACCGTAGGTAGGTGTACTCTGCATCCATTCGCGCTGAGAAGCGTACTTTTCTTTCAGTAATTCTTTTTCTTTTTCAAAGTTCATATTATTTGACTCCGGGCCGCGCAAAAGCGAGATCAATAGTTATGCTACGTGAGACAGAGCAGGGTCGAGTTATTTGCAAAAGCGTCGTAGATCTGAAGCCATAATATCAAATACGTGTTGGTTGTGTTTAACAGTAACGTAGCTTTCTCTGTATTTAGTTTCAGCCTTGCCTTTGCTGATTACGTTTAGCATTGTATTAACTTGAAGAATACGCTGAGGGTCATCGATCTTCGGGTATGAGCTGAAAGTGTGGTTGCTGTGATTGGTGAGGAATCTTCCGTTAGGTGTACTCCCGTAGATCTGTGCGATCTTTTTGATTGTGAGAGTATCGCCGATGTTAGTTGTACGGATTGAAGCCATTTTATTATCCTTTTGATTGTTGGTGGATTATGATATATTATAATAGGAGATGTAACTAAGTTACACATCAAAAAGTTGCGACTAGATCTACGCAAAACTAGATCAAGGCGTTTGCAGATGTGACGAGGACGAACCGAGACGTTGTAAGGTTGAGTAAGCCTTTAGTGTTATGATGTAGGGTTTTCACGTTCTTGGACGTAGTACCAATCTGCAACAAGCCACCCGTATTCGTCACTGAGTGCATCAGAAATCTGGTATTCGCTGACGGTGTGAGGATTATCGAAGAAGAGATCAAGGTCGACGTGTTGTGGAACACCTGTTGCGTTGCAGCATAGAGAGTGAAGTTTTTGTGCATCGTGGTCATCGCCCATCATATCAGCGACTTCACCTTCAGTGAGGCCGAGTCGTGATTGTAACTCTTCGTTAGTTTCGATGTCAAACTCCCATTGTACCTTTATCTTATTTGTTACAGACATAGCTCAATCCTTTGAGTGTTGGTTGTTTTGTTGTTGCCTTATGATATATTATATCTAAGGTATATAAACGGGTCATCGTAGATCTGATCGAAAAGTTGCGACTAGATCTATGCGCAAGTAGATCAAAATGTTTATATTAGTGACGAGGACGAAACCAAGGGTGGTAATGCCGAGTTTATATCGGACTAGATCTTAGAGTTCATCATCTTCGAAGTTCATTAGCTCTTCGATGTCACCCATTAAATCTTCGTAGTTTTCTTCAACTGCAGGAGTCTCTTCGGGTTTGCTGAGCTCAATCTCTACGTCTTCCTCTACATCTTGAGGCTTCGCAACCTCCTCCAACTTCATTGCATGTGGAGTAGAGTTAATAAACGAGATAGCTTCGTCTAGATCATGAAGAGGGATGTAGTGTAGTTGTTTTGGGTGATCTATTGTAGATCCATCAGTTCTAACTTCGAAAGCAGCAGCTTTAACACCGTTATCGATACGAGGTCCACTGAATCGGATCCAAGCTTGACCATGAGCTTCGATAAACTTTGTGTAATCTTCAACATCAATGCCTTGTTCAGCGAAGCGAGACAGAGTAGGACGGATTGAATCGATGCTTACGAAGACCCATTTAGCTCCTCGGCCTCCGAACTTCGCTTTGACCTCGCTACGCCAATCGGTGCCATCAGCTGCTTTGCCACTGCGTCCACAGAGTGGTTTGATATCTGAGTTGATTAGTTTATCAAGGTGACGTTTGAAGCTGGTAACCTTTGGTTCTCCGCCGTTGTCAATGAACTGCTGAAAGATTGATTGAATGTTAGACATAACTGTTTCCTCTTGGATGTTGGTTGGTTGATTTGAGTTTTCCATGTTAAATGTCCTTTTGGATTGTTTGGTTGGATTATGTTTTATTATAACTTTATGAGAGAGAACTTACACGAGAGAAGGTATAAACCTTAGAAACCTTTTAAAGCTTCTAGTTCTTTAGATAAGAAGTAAGCATCATCTGAATATTGGTGAGCTAAACTGTAGTTACCATTCCGTTCAGCATTCTTAGCTTTGTTTAGTAGAAGTTGGATGCTTTTTCGAAGATTTTGTTTTGATGTGGACTTCATTTTGTATCCTTTGATTGGTTGGTTATTATGTTTTATTATACTTAACTTATTTAAAAGTTACACATAAAAAGTTGACGGGATCCTGGGTTATAACCTTGAGCTTGATTAAATGCTTAGTCCGAACTTGTGGCGAGCTTTGCGTAGGTTATAATCAAGAGATTCAAGATTAGCAGCACCTCCAGCAATGGTTTTCTTTTCAGTACCTTTAATGCCGCAGTAAATAATGTAACCACCTTTCTTATTAGCTTCTGCCCAAACTTGATGTGAAGGTGTTGATGAAAGTCTTCTTCTTGTTCTTCTGGCTTTAATACCTTGGCGAACCCACTTTTCTTCCTGTGCGAGTCGTTTGTCAAAAAGAGCATTGTTTGTTTCTTCTTCTTTAAGCGATTGTTCTTTTAACTTTAAAAATTTCTTATAGCTCCCTGGCCAGCTACACAGTTTCCCTCGATCAACTTCTACAATACGGGTCGCGACTTGCTGCAAAAACTCCCTATCATGAGTGATGAATATGACGCTTCCTCGATAACTATTTAGAACGCCTTCTAACCATTGAATTGTGGTTATGTCTAAATGATTGGTTGGTTCATCGAGTAGTAGTAAATTAGGTTTGGAGACTAGTGCTTGACCCAATGCCACTCGTCGTCGCCAACCGCCAGACAGCTGAGAAAGTTTCTTTTCTGCAGGGAGTCCCAATTGACTGATGATGGTTTCAGTTTGTTGATCAACTTGCCAGCCGCTGCCGGAATCAATTTCAGCCTGTAATTGTTCCATTGTATGTAGCTGGTTGGTATCTAGGTCTGCTTGGTTGGCGAGCATTTCGTATTGTGCAATTAGTGAGAGTTGATGGTTTAAGCCATGTTTTACAACCTCATAAACGGTCGAGTTTATTGCGTCAGGTAAGTTTTGGTGAAGTTGGCTTATTCGTAAATGCTGTTGTCGGTGTATGACGCCGTTATCGACTTGAATATTACCGGCGATAATATTCATTAATGTGGTTTTTCCTGCGCCATTTCTTCCAACTAAGCAGACCCTTTCGTTCTCTTCAATTGAGAAGTTAGCGTTTTTCAAGAGGGGGTTGTCGCCAAATTCTATCGAGGCGTCTTCAATTCTAATCAGTGACAATGTTTAAGCCTTGCTATTTTTAGCCGTTCAGGGTTTTAAATGATCGCTTTTGCGACCCGCTCAGCAATGGCGGTCATTAAATCATAAGCGATAGTGTCGGCATATTTGGCGATACTGTTGATTGACAAATCATTACCCCAGAGAATAGCAGTATCTCCAAGAATAATTTCATCTTGATGGTCTGTAATGTCGACGCAGAGTGAATCCATGGATACTGCGCCAGCTAATGCTGTTCTTTTACCATTGATTAAAATTGGCGTTCCATTTTTTGCATGGCGGGGGTATCCGTCTGCATAGCCAATGGCAAGGGTCGCAATTCTACTGTCCCTTTTTGCTGTCCACTTGCTGTTATAACCGACTGAATCACCCGATTTTATAGATCTAATTGAAATTATCGGTGCTGCAAGGGTCATTGCTGGTTTAAGCTCTGTGCTCGTCTGATTAGGCGTATCAAGTGGGTCTACCCCATAAATCATTAAGCCAGGTCGAAGATATTCTTGACTGTTAGAGAGGGTTGTTGTCGTTAGCGATTGCCATTGACTATACGCCTCTTGGTTTTCGCTAATGACGATTGCGGCAGAATTAGAGATTGAAAAAGCAT
This sequence comes from uncultured Cellvibrionales bacterium, assembly GCA_937897785.1. Taxonomy (GTDB): domain Bacteria; phylum Pseudomonadota; class Gammaproteobacteria; order Pseudomonadales; family UBA7434; genus UBA7434. Next base: position 3,856 of record CALCNB010000146.1, read on the forward strand.
CGATGTTACTTGATTTAAAAATATCAATGAAACAATGTAGCTGTTTTTGAGTCGCAATCGAGTGTTTTTTTTGCGCTTCAGAAAAGTGTGTCATTAAGACTTTTGGTTGATTTTTTAACGGTTCTTGTAAAAAGTATTGGCTGAGTTCATCCTGATCAATGCCAAGTCGGTGCATGCCGGTATCAATCTTTACCCAGTAGCTGAGGTTTGACATATTCATCGCAAATTCAAGCATTTCTTTTGTGTGCACGGCTACGGTAAAATTATTTAAGGGGTAATTTTGCAGCTGTTCGAAGTTATTAGTCGGGCTCATGACTAATATTTCTTGACGAATACCATTAGCTCTTAAGGCCTGAGCTTCCTCGTATCGAGCGACGGCATAGCCATGCACAAAAGGACTAAGAATATTAGCGGTGTTGAGCATGCCATGACCATAACCATTAGCCTTAACAACAGCCATAATCTTTGCTGATGGCGAAATTGACTGTGCTATTTTAATGTTATGGGTGATGGCACGGCGGTCAATAAAAGCAGTGGCCCTATCTATTTTTGGTATTGTCATTGGCATGGACGTTTGATTGCTTGTCATTTTATACTGTTGTTGATTGGCGTCGTAATTGTTTAAGCATAACGACTGATAGTCGATTGTACTTGTTCTAAATAACTAACGCCAAATATGTTTAAGTGATTAAGCAGGTGGTACAAGTTATAAAGAGGGACTCTTTTTCGCCAGTCGGACTCTAGGGGCCAAATTTCATTGTAGCTGTTATAAAAATCATGAGGGAAACCACCAAATAGGAGCGTCATGGCGATATCAGCTTCCCGCCAGCCATAGTATACCGCAGGATCGATTAAAGCGGGCAGTCCCTTCTCATTAACCAATAAATTACCCGACCAAAGATCACCATGAAGTAGCGATGCCGGTTGAGTGGGAATGAGCTCCGTTAGCCTTTCGCAGATGGATTCGATATAAATGATCCAGGGTGATTCCAAGAATCCATTATCGTAGGCTAGGCGCGCTTGATTAAGTAGACGATAATTACAAAAAAAAGCATGGCCATCAACGCAAAGTTGATTGAGTTGGCGACCCTTGCCACAATAATTATCACGATCTAAGCCATACATGGGGTTTTCATTGCCGACTTGTGGTGGTTGTGGTGCGCGATGGAGTTTTGCCAGTTGAAAGCCTAAAGATTGCCAGTAATCAGCGCTTTGTTCATGACCATAAAGGTAATCCATGACAATACAGTGATCCGAGATGTGGTGGATTTTCGCGGTATCAACGGTACTAGTTTCAGCGATTAATGTTAGGCCATGAGCTTCAACGCTTATAATGTCATTGGCTGATCCGGTTGTCAGCTTAACGACTAACTTATCGTTATCGCAATTTTCTATCAGATATATTTCGTCTCTGCCATTACCGCCAATTTTATATAGCTTGGAGTCGCGGTTAAACTGATTGCCATTTAACCACTTATAGGTCTCATGATCGAAAGTAGATGCAGTGAGGTTCATAGGGTTTTCTCTACCTACAAATGAGATGTTGATTTTAAACCACCAATGTTACTTTTTTTATGGCACTATAACCATGCTTTAAGCTATCATAATTGGTTCTAGATTGATGATTATTTTTTTAATATATCCATCTTAAATATACCGAGCTTGCCATTTTTAGGTGATGTTAATTGACAAATCATTTAGCTGAAAATCTTGTTATTGCGATCTCTTCAAGTGCCATGTTCAACATGGATGAAAGCCACCGTGTATACTCAGAGCAAGGCCTAGCGGCTTATTCTAAGTATCAAATCGATCATGAAGAGGAACCGCTTGCGCCAGGTGAAGCTTTCCCTTTGGTTAAGAAATTGCTTGCTTTGAATGATCGACTCAACGTGTCAGGTCGTGTCGAAGTTATTCTACTCTCTCGAAATAGCGCAGACACTGGCTTACGCATCTTTAATTCAATTGAACATTATGGTCTCGACATTACTCGCGCCGCATTTTGCAGCGGCGAGCGACCCTATCGTTATATACAGGCTTTTGGCTGTCAGCTCTTTCTTTCGACTGATGCTGAAGATGTCAGGGCGGCTTTAACAGCAGGTGTTGCAGCTGCCAATATTTTACCTAAAAGCGATCCGGCTAGTCTTGAGGTAAGCCCCTCTGATGGCCAACTTCGTTTTGCTTTCGATGGTGATGCTGTGTTATTTTCTGATGAAGCCGAGCAGATTTATAAAGCCGATGGACTAGCCGCTTTCACAGAAAAAGAGCGAGCGGCAGCTAAACAGCCCCTCAGTGGAGGGCCTTTCAAGTCATTCTTAGCGGCTTTGCAGCTGTTACAGTCCGAGTTTACAGGCGATGACTCTCCGATAAGAACGGCCTTAGTCACTGCCCGTTCTGCTCCTGCTCATGAAAGGGTGATTCGAACGCTTCGCGCTTGGAATATTCGTATTGATGAATCGCTCTTTTTAGGTGGTATGCCCAAAGTTGATTTCCTAAGAGCTTACGGCGCAGATATTTTCTTTGATGACCAAAGAGGGCATTGTGATTTGGCTGTCGAGCACATCGCAACCGGTCATGTTCCACACGGCGTGGCAAATAAACAGACTTGATTTAATTAATGGCAGGATGGCGTTAGTCTATGAAGCTACAACAACTACGGTATATTTGGGAGGTGGCTCATCACGACCTTAATGTTTCTGCCACCGCTCAGAGTCTCTTTACCTCACAGCCTGGCATAAGCAAACAGATTCGTCTTTTGGAAGATGAGCTTGGTGTGGAAATATTTGCTCGAAGTGGTAAGCATTTGACGCGGGTCACACCGGCCGGCGAGGCCATTCTCAAAACCGCTGGAGAAGTATTAAGGCAGGTTGAAAGCATTAAGCAGGTCGCGCAAGAGTTTAGTCATGAAAAGCGGGGCAGTTTATCAATTGCAACTACGCATACCCAAGCGCGTTATGCCTTGCCTAAGCCTATCGAAATGTTTATGTCTAAGTATCCTGAGGTATCTTTGCACATGCACCAGGGAACACCTATGCAAATTTCTGAACAGGCGGCTGATGGAGCGGTCGATTTTGCTATCGCTACTGAAGCTCTAGAGCTATTCTCTGATCTTTTAATGATGCCTTGCTATCGCTGGAATCGATGTATTTTGGTGCCGAAATCACACCCACTAGCGAAGCTTAGTCGCCTTAGCCTTGAAGACGTTGCTAGTTATCCTATTATCACTTATGTATTTGGTTTTACAGGTCGATCTAAGCTTGATGAGGCGTTTTTTACCCGCGGACTGTCTCCTAAGGTGGTTTTTACTGCTGCTGATGCTGATGTGATAAAGACCTACGTTAGATTGGGATTAGGTATTGGTATTGTCGCTCAAATGGCCTATGATGAAAAAATTGACAGTGATCTAGTGGCTTTGGATGCCAGCCATCTATTCACGCCCAGTGTTACCAAGATTGGTTTTCGTCGCGGCACTTTTATCCGCGGTTATATGTATGATTTTATTCGGATGTTTGCCCCCCATTTAACTAAAGATTTAGTTGAGCAAGCTTATCTTTGTAGCAATAAGGTTGAAATAGACGAATTATTCGAGCATATCGAATTGCCCTTGTATTAATTATCCCGCTAAATAGCACCTATTATTGAGTGGGTGGTATATTTGTTTGTGAGTAGAGGTTGATTGTGGAAATTGCATGTTTAGATTTGGAAGGTGTTTTAGTTCCTGAAATATGGATTGATTTTGCTGAGCGGACTGGTATTGAGGCTTTAAAAGCCACTACCCGAGATATCCCTGATTACGATGTTTTGATGTCGCAGCGCCTTCAGATTTTAAAAGATAATGGTTTAAAGCTTCAGGATATCCAGGCGGTTATTGCCGATATTGCGCCTTTAGACGGTGCGGCAGAATTTATCGATTGGCTCAGGGAGCGTTTTCAGGTGGTGATACTTTCAGATACCTTCTATGAGTTTTCAGCGCCGTTGATGAAACAGCTTGGTTGGCCAACTTTGTTTTGTCATCGTTTAGAGTCTGATGCAGAAGGCAATGTTGTCAATTACCACCTACGCCAGAAAGATCCCAAGCGACAGTCTGTTAAAGCTTTTCATTCACTGCAATACCGAGTGATTGCTGCGGGTGACTCCTATAATGATACGACCATGCTTTCTGAGGCTGAAGTTGGTATTTTATTTCATGCGCCACAAAATGTTAAAGATGAGTTTCCACAGTTTACATCGGTGGATACGTTTGCCGATTTAAAGCAGGCCTTCCTTAATGCTAGCGTTCGAGATTTATCACTATAATGCTTGATTAATATTCCTTTGCCTTAGGATTTGAGGCTAGGGCGGTTAGCAGATTGTTGATCTTATGCAGACTCTCTTGGTACTCGGCCTCAAGCTCAGAATCGGCAACAATGCCGCCACCGCCCCAACAGTTCACTTGTCCAGATGAGTGTTCGTCTTGCTGAGAAAATAGCAGGCTGCGAATTAAAATGTTAGAATCCATATCGCCAGAATTATTGATGTAGGCGACTGATCCGCAATAAATAGAGCGTGAGAAGTTCTCTAGTTGATCGATGATTTCCATCGATCGACGTTTAGGTGCGCCAGTCACTGACCCACCGGGTAGAGTCTTTCTTAGAAGCCGAAGTGATTGATGCGGACTACTTTCTTTTAAGTCGCCTTTTACAGTGCTGACCATATGATGAACATTAGGGTGTGTTTCGATTTGAAATAATGAGGGAACGTTTACACTGCCAAGTTCACAGCATTTGCCAATGTCATTTCGCATTAAATCAACAATCATTAAATTCTCAGCACGGTCTTTTTCAGATCCGCTAAGTTCCGCCATAAGTTTGGCATCTTCCAGGGCGTTGTTGACTCTTTTTCTCGTACCTTTAATGGGTTGAGTCTTTACAGCAGTTTGATTGACTTGAATAAATCTTTCTGGTGATAGGCTCACTAAAGTGGATTGTGGCAGTTCAAAATAAACGGCAAATGGGGTGGGCGAAACAGTCCGTAATTGCTTATAGGCTTGCCAAGTATCACCCTGATAGCTGGCTGTAAATTGTTGGGCGACATTGATTTGGTAGCAGTCGCCGGCATTAATAAATGCTTTGCTTCTGCTGAAGGCTTTTTCATAGTCTTCTTTATTACCATTAAGCTGCCACTCAGAGGTGAGTATTAACGGCGAAAAGGCTGGTTTGCTCATATCCGTTTCTAGACTTCTCAGGAGACGATCAAACTTGCTGTAATCATATTTTGGGTCGGCTATTAGCCATGCCAGTCGTTGTTGATGATCTTGCACAATAGCCCACTGATAAATGCCGATGATGATGCTTGGCCAGTCAGATTGTTCGGGTGCCGGAAGTTGATTTAACGGCATGCCAAAGTCATAGCTGAATACTCCTATGGCGCCAGATACGAAGGGGCTGTGTTCGTGGCAGCTATCTTTTGTGGTAAATCGATCAATGGCCGTATTGATAAGCTCGAAGCTATGAGAAGAATCGACTTGGCTTAGATCAAAAAAGTCGATGTTTTCATTACCGGTAGTGTGTTTTAAGCCTTCCATTGCCACTGAACTTAGCAAGGCCGCGGGCTGAGCCGCAGTGATGTCGAAGCGGCCATTGCTTGCATGAGCGTTGCTATCCAGTAAGATCGGAAAATCAAGATGACGAATCCGCTCAAAGTAATCACAGCTATTCTCTAGGTAGTGAATTGATGCAACTTGTGTGCAAGGCCTTGTTGTCATAGCGAAAAGCCAAAATTATCTGTTCGCTCGCCGCGTGCGATTGAGCGAAATATAGTCGAAGGCGGTTTAAAAATGATTGATAGTGCCTGCTGGCGATGGCTTTGGTCAATTGACATAAGTTATTAATTACAATAAGGTTCTGGGTTTAAATTGAGCTGAAATCGCGTCTTTTTAGCGGCGTAATAAGCCCACGATATAGCTATTAAATTAATTGCTTGACGGCTTCTTTATCTCTTAGCTAAAAGTGAAGCGATGGCCACTGGTGTCACAGTGTTTACTGTGGTGTCATAGATGAAGCCATAACATTGAAATGGTATTGCCTAATAAAGAGATTTCAGCCCCAATTGAGTCTAATTTTAATATGATACTTTTTAAAACATGAAACCGATAGTAGGGCATTTGCCAGTAATTACCACAAAAATGCCAATTAAAGCTATTGTTGCAGAAGTGACAGGAATCTTCATATGACAGTCGAAGTCCCAAAAGCAAGTTTAAACAATCCCTTTCTAGAGCATCAGGAGATGGAGTTTACAGTACCTGGGCAGGCATCCTATCAGCCAGGTCTCTACGAAGAAAAGTTAAAGCAGGGTTATGAGTTAATGCAGAGGCCGTTCAAGGCGGCTGGAGAGACCAATACTCAAAAACAACATTTAAAAAATCGAATGACTATTTGGGAGCGTATAGGCGTTTTGAGCGCTAAGCCTCCCACTATATTGTTTCAGAATTGGGGGGAGAATCTAGACGGGGCGTCCCTAGTCACGGCGATTATTGATATTGACGGTCGTGATGTCGCATTGTATGGCCATGACTTTACCGTTAGAGCGGGCTCTATGGATGCGACTAATGGTAAGAAATTGGCGCAATTATTCGAGTTAGCCGGCAAGCGTAAAATACCGCTGGTTGGTTTAAATGATTCGGCTGGTGCTTATGTGCCCGCAGGTGTCGGTGGTCTTGATGGCTATGCAGAGGCCTTTACCGCGTTGAGAAAAATCAATGGTGTTGTTCCCAGCATCATGTGCATGTTTGGATTTAATGCTGGCGGTGGTTCCTATTTGCCTCGGCAAGGCACATTTATGATACAGCCAAAGAATACCTTCTTTGGTTTAACAGGGCCGGGTGTTGTTAAGTCGGTCTTAGGTGAAGACGTTACACCTGATGAGCTTGGTGGGCCCAGTGTTCACAGTCAATCTGGGGTGACGGATTTCGTTGTTGATGATGAAGTCGCTGCTTTGCTGAAAGTGCGAGAGTTACTCAAGTATATACCTGATAACAATAGTCAAGCAGCACCGTTTCAAGCGACATCTGATCCCTTATCGCGTAAAACCTGGGATGTGGATATTTTACTGAAAAAAGCCTTCAACTCGCCCACTGGCATGAATACGCCAGTCGATATTAGCATTGTTATTCAGCAGTTGAGTGACCACGGTGATTTTCTAGAAATACAGGCTCTAAGAGCAAGGAATACGATCACCGCGCTTGGTCGCTTAGGTGGTCATGTGGTGGGGTTTGTCGCGAATAATAGTGCGGTCTCTTCTGGTCAAATTGACATTCATGCGGCCTATAAAAATGCTCGCTTTATTCGTTTTTGTAACCTCTACAATATTCCTATTATCTTTATGGAAGATACCACTGGATTTTTACCCGGTAAAGAACAGGAGCAAGACGGTATTGTCCAAGCCGGTCGGGCTATGCTTGATGCCATCATCGACCTAAGAACGCCACGCTTTTTATTAATTTTAAGGAATGCGTTTGGCGGTGCTTATGCTTCGTTTAATAATTATCCGACAGGGGCCGATTTTGTGGTTGCCTTACCGACTACTCGTGCTGCCGTCATGGGGCCTGCTGGGGTTGATTTCGTTTATAAAAAAGAGCTCAAGGCTATCAAGGCCGCAGCCAAAACGATGTTGGCTGACGAGCTTAAGGCTCTACAGACTTCTGGCGCTGATGCAAAGGTCAGCCAAGAACAGGCGCAGTCGGTTGTTGATTCATGGGTTAAGACTCAACAGGCTGAATTGGCACTTCGTTACGAGGATGAGTTAATGAATCCGAAAGAGGCGTTAAGCCTTGGTTCTATTTCACAAATTGCAATGCCAGGTGACTTGCGTCAAGTATTAGGTGAAAACATGCGTTTTCACTTGCGGCATTATCAGCCTGAGCCAATGACGGGGCCGCAGAGAGAATTCCACTAATAGAGTAGCTGCGGTTGGCCAGCCGAAGTCACTGTTTATAGTGATTGTTGTGGCGATAACTATTTGATAAGACATTGAGGAAGCATGTGAGCAAAGTTAATTACTACTTAAATAATCCATTGATCCATCGCGATCGCAAGTTAGCCAAGCATGATTCAGCATGGGTAAGCAGTTTTGCTTGCCCAGAGCTCCGCCCGCTAATTATTTGTCGTGGACCAATCAGAAAAGAAGTGATGGACGTTTTTTCTGAAATGGGAATCGATAAATACGGGATCTTGCTTTCAGAAAAAGATTCGATTGTCTACCCGAATGCGTTATCGCCAGAACTAAGACTGCTTACCGACCCAGATCGCATCCATCGCGTGCCTGATTATACAGGTGCTACCAAAGAAGAGCGCCTTGAACGTATTCAGCAAATTATTAATATTGCGAAGCAAAATCATTATAACGCAATATTTGCAGGCTATGGCTTTATGGCTGAAGACGAGGAAATGGTTGCAGCAATGGAGTCGGCTGGACTCAACTTTATCGGCCCATGCTCGGGTACTGTTCACTCAGCGGGCTTAAAAGACGAAGCAAAAAGAACGGCTCTGAAGGTCGGTGTCAGCGTGACGCCGGGTATCGATAATGCGACTGCTCTGGTATTGCTGAGTAAATACCCCGATCATGAATCACTACTAACAGTGATTTCTGAGTATAATCTTGATGTCGATCAAGGGCAATTTAATCAAGCCGATTTAGGTTTAGAGGATAAGGCTGACTTGGTGTTATCAGCTGCTTATGTTAAAGGTATCGACCTCTACACTATTGAGGAGTTACAAGCGCAGATCGAAAAATCAGTGATCGAGATGTACGGCGCCTATCCAGATAATCGAATTCGATTAAAAGCGATTGGCGGTGGCGGCGGTAAAGGGCAGCGTATTCTTGCTGCGCCATCAGCTTATGAAGGCAGTCTTGATGAGAGAGTGGCATCTGCCGCGGCCAGGGCGCCCGGTTTGGTGTTGGAAATCTTAAATGAGGTTAAAACAACTGGCGTTGGTGATAATAAAAACGTTTTAGTTGAGCTGAATATCGAGACTACCCGTCACCAAGAGATTCAGGTGGTTGGTAACGGTGATTGGTGTATTACACTTGGTGCGCGAGATTGCTCGCTACAAATGCACGAGCAGAAGTTGCTTGAAGTTTCTTCGACACATGAATCGATCGCTGAGTCCATAGAAGTGGCTAAGCGTAACATCGATAATTCAGTGGGCTCGCCAGAAGAACTGGCAACGCTTGAGCAGGACCTGATAACCCTTGATGCAATGGAGTCTGAAGCGGCTAGATTCGGGCAGGCCGTAGGTTTAGATTCGGTCTCTACATTTGAGTGCATCATCGATCGTGGTAGTCACTTCTTTATGGAGATGAATACTCGTATTCAGGTTGAGCATCGTGTCACAGAGCTTTGTTATGGATTGAAGTTTAGCAATCCCGATAACCCTAATGATTCATTTGTGGTTGAGTCATTGGTCGAAGCAATGGTGTTACTCGCAGTGCATGGACCACGATTGCCAAAACCCGAACGTATTATTCGCAGTAACGCGTCAGTTGAAGCAAGACTTAATGCCACCAATGCGGCTTTGCAGCCGCATGCTGGGGGCATGATTGGCTGGTGGTCTGAGCCGATTGAAGGTGAAATTCGTGATGATCAAGGGATCTCATTACACAACCCTGACACCGATGTTTTTATGAAGTATAAATTAGCCGGTGCCTATGACAGTAACATTGCGCTGCTGTTAACTCAGGGCACTGATCGACTCGATAGTTTTGAGCGCTTAGCTGAAATTCTGCGTCAGACGGATTTGGTTGGGGAAGATCTCTGCACGAATTTAGATTTTCATTACGGTTTAACTAATTGGTTTATTGGTACCAATGTCCAGGCGAGACCGACGACGAAATTTATCGTACCTTATTTGACTGCGGTGGGACAATTAAAGCAAGCCGTCAACAACATCGATCTTGACTATGCCTATCAGTCAATTCAGCAAAAAAGCTTATCGTCAATTGCCGATGAGGATGGCCAAGCTGCTATGGCGGAGGTCATTAGACGTAAGCAGTCCTTATTTCTTCGCCCTTTGAAAAGGCTATTATCTGACCCGCATGCTTTTTCAGGCTGGCTCAGTCTTCATCAGCAGGACTTTTCTATCGTAAATGGATCATCATCAGCAGGGACTCGTTGGAATACAAATCCAATTGTCCTGTTGGATGACTTATACCATTACCTTAATATGGAATTTCGCGAGGGTAGGCCAGCACAAGATATTATTTGGGATCATGATTTTACGATTTTATTTGATGCCTTACAGTTTTACGAAACGCTGGACTCTTTACTTAAGATTGATTCGTTTGCTGATCTGCTGGATGTTTTGTCGTCAGCTGAACCACCTTCTGGGCTGGGTGATGTTGATTGGCAGGCGGTCCGTTCAGCACATGCAGGTTATCAGGCTGCAGCCGATATATTATTGGTGCTGCCCTATATTGCCCTGCAAACAGGATTCTATGAGTTAGGCGTAAATAAAGATTTGAGTATGCGCATTCCTGACGGTTTGTTTGATGAGTCACTACAGAAAGCTATGCAAAAAGAGTTGGTGCCACCATTAGCGGCTAAGTCAGATGAAATATTGGCCTTATCTGGCGGAATGTTCTATCCACGGGAAGCGCCGGGTATGGACGTATATGTTAAGGAAGGTGATCACTTTGAAGCCGGTGATGTCTTATATATTGTTGAAGTCATGAAAATGTTCAATAAAGTTGTTGCGCCTTTTGCCGGTACTATTGAAAAAGTGTTAGTGGAGGATGACGGTGTTATTATTGCTAAGGGCCAAACTCTCTATAAGGTCAAGCCGGACGAAGAAGTGATTGTTGAGTCCGACAGTGTGATTGCGAGTAGAAAACGTAATGCCACTGATGATTTTTTGCAGATTTTATAGCCGTCTTAATTGCTAGTGCTATAGGTATTTCTTACATTGTTAATTAAGCAGGTCACTGAATGTCAGATTCTGAATTTAATCCTCCTAACAAGAATGTACAAGATTGGCGGGAGCAAGCC
>CALCNB010000147.1 GCA_937897785.1 uncultured Cellvibrionales bacterium
ACGCCGACTTGCAACTTGATTGCAAGCCATTGGACCTGTAACGCTTAGGTTAATGTGACACCGCAGTGCGGTACGACAGTTTTGCACGATAGCGTCGAGGTCGACAACGTGATCTCGGCAAATGGTAATGATTCTTTTGGCAGTTTATTGCTGAGATATTGATAGAAAAGAGGCGTGAATAATGGAAGTTATTTTACTTGAGAAAGTGACAAAGTTAGGTGATCTTGGCGATAAAGTGAAGGTTAAGGCGGGCTTTGGCCGCAACTTTTTAATCCCGCATGGTAAGGCTGTTCAGGCCACCGAAGCCAGCATTGCTGAATTCGAAACCCGACGTGCTGAACTGCAAGCAGCGGCTGACGCCTCCTTGGCGGCGGCACAAGCGCGGGCTGAAGCAATGCATGAGTTGGCGGTGACGATAGAAGCGAATGCCGGCGACGAAGGCAAGTTATTTGGTTCCATCGGCACTAAGGATATTGCGGATGCAGTCACGGCTGCTGGCCATGAAATTCAAAAGGCCGAAGTCCGAATGCCAACGGGTGCCATTCGTGAAGTGGGCAATTATGAGATTACGCTTCAATTTCATAGTGATGTCATCATTGAAGTTGCTATTTCGGTCGTCGCTGAAGCCTAATCGTTTTTGCCATTGCCTAATTTATAGGATCGCGCATTGACGATTGCTCATGCTAAAACGCTGACTGCCTGAGGTTTTCAGCGTTTTTTTATACCTAAACATTGCGAATAGGCTTAATTATTCGCCGAGATAATAACTTGATAGAATGTTATTTATCTGCTGAATACCTTATTTTTCTTAGCCCGTCGCTACGCTAATCGTTTGCAGGTTCTCGACAATTAAGTCGGCAGTTGAGCTTATTTTAACGCCTTAACTCGGGTATTATATGAAGCTTTAAAAAGCGAGCATTGCCCTCATCAAATACTGACTAATGGAATCCCGTGTCTGATCAAACGTATACCACACAGCCCCCTCCCATCGATGAGGCAGACTTCCCCGATCAAGCGCCAGCCATGAGCGAGACGGCGGATGAGCATTTCGCGGGCGGTTTCAGTTCGGCGAATAAGCAAGATTTTGCATCAGACATGCTCAGTCTAAAAACGTTGCCGCATTCTATTGAGGCTGAGCGATCATTGTTGGGTGGTATTATGTTGTCCGAAACCGCTTGGGACGCCGTGTCTGAAATGGTGACTTCGAGTGATTTTTATTACAGTAAACATGGCCACATATTTACTGAGATGGCTCGATTAGCTGATGCCACCGAGCCTTTAGACGTAATTACCTTAGCAGAAGCTCTGCAGAAGCGTTCACTGTTAGAAACGGCGGGTGGTTTATCTTATCTTGCGGACCTTGCCGAGAGTACACCCTCTGCCGCTAATATTCGCGCGTATGCAGAAATTGTCCATGATCGCGCAACCTTACGCCGCGTCATTAATAC
>CALCNB010000148.1 GCA_937897785.1 uncultured Cellvibrionales bacterium
ATACCATTAGCTGAGCGGTGAAATAATTTTTTTAAACTGGGAGGGTTTACTAAACAATTTAATTGCTTTATTGCCAATGCCATCCTGATAGATAAAAACTAACTGAATATGCCGGATAAGCGAAAATATCGGTTAAAAAATAACAGATTAATCAAACACTGAATCGTCTACAGTTAGGCAGGCTAACGGTTAATAGTTATAGAATATCTTGCCTACTCAAGCTGAATTTAGAATAACGTTTAAAGATTTTTATCGGCGTCTCGCTCTTTTTTAGCGGCAATCCATCGACCAATCATCTTGCCCATATTTTCAGGGTTATAGGCATCTTCTTCGTAGCTGAACAGGCCATTGCCCGCGTAATGAAGAATCGTGATATTCGGCTCTTCGTAAATCTGCCCGTCACCTAAGTCTTCCATGCGATTCATGACCTCACAAAATATCCAGCCCTTTTCCACATCGATACTGTACCAACTGATAGGAAAAGCTGTCATTGCGTTTACTGGCCATGGCGCCATGGTGTCGGTAATCCATTTGAAGATATTTTCTCTGCCCCAGAACTTACCGTAATGATGCTCAAAATAGGTCGCATCTTCAGTAAAACAGTCTGCCCAATCACGCCAATCTTGCGTTTGTGCACCTTTATACGCGGCGGCTTGAAAATCGTTGAATGCTGCTTGTATTTCTTCTTTGCTCCACTGTGCCATGATTATCGCCTCAATTTATTGAATCATGACTAGTCTAGCAAGCTTGATTCGAACAAAAGACTACGTGACGTTAATAATTGACTCCGCTATGCGCTGTTTCCAGATCGCAGGGCCGGTCTGATGAACCGATTCACCTTGACTGTCAACGGCAACCGTTACCGGCATGTCTACAAGCTCAAATTCATAGATGGCTTCCATTCCTAGCTCAGGAAAACCGACCACTTCGGCCTTTTTGATGGCTTGTGCGACCAAATAAGCCGCACCACCCACCGCCATGAGATAAACGGATTGATGGTCCTTGATCGCTTCAATGGCCAGAGGCCCTCTTTCAGCCTTACCTATCATACCCATCAAGCCGGTTTGCTCAAGAATCTGACGGGTAAATTTGTCCATCCGTGTGGCAGTGGTTGGACCTGCAGGCCCTACTGCCTCATCCCTTACAGGATCAACCGGACCGACGTAATAAATAAAACGGCCGGCTAGATCGACGGGCAGTTTTTCACCCTTATTCAGCAGCTCGATCATCTTTTTATGCGCAGCATCACGACCGGTTAGCATTTTGCCACTGAGCAGTAAGGTCTCACCCGGCGCCCATTTAGTGACCTGCTCTGGCGTCACTGTATTCAAATCAACACGCCGTACAGCATCTCCCACTTCCCAAGTGATGTCTGGCCATTCACTTAAGGCGGGAGGCTCAAGCGCGACAGGTCCTGAACCATCCAGCACAAAATGCGCGTGACGCGTAGCTGCACAGTTTGGAATCATGGCGATAGGTTTATTGGCTGCATGGGTGGGACAATCGACGACTTTAACATCGAGCACCGTCGTTAGCCCGCCAAGGCCTTGCGCACCAATGCCTAATTGATTGACCTTTTCAAACAGCTCTAGTCGTAACTCTTCGGCGCGATTACTTGCACCACGCGCTTGTAAATCATGAATATCAATCGAACCCATCAGCGATTCTTTGGCCATTATCATGGCTTTTTCAGCTGTGCCGCCTATACCGATTCCCAGTATCCCTGGCGGACACCAACCTGCGCCCATGGTTGGCAACTGCTCTAACACCCAGTCGACGACTGAGTCAGAGGGATTTAGCATAGCGAATTTCGATTTCGCCTCAGAACCTCCCCCTTTTGCCGCTACCTGGATATCAACGGTATTACCCGGTACAAGATCGAAATGAACAACCGCGGGGGTATTGTCTTTGGTATTAGTACGCTGGCCATCAGGGTCGGCGAGAATCGATGCGCGTAGAACATTATCAGGTAGCAAATAAGCCTGACGAACACCTTGATTAATCATCGCTTCGACGCCCATAGTAGCACCACCCCACTGAACATCCATACCAACTTTGACAAAAACAGTGACAATACCCGTGTCCTGACAAATTGGACGATGGCCTGTGGCACACATGCGCGAGTTAATTAGAATTTGAGCCATTGCGTCTTTAGCGGCTTTTGATTCTTCACGCTCATAGGCTTCGTTGACAGCTTCTATAAAATCAAGGGGATGGTAATAGGAGATGTATTGCAGAGCATCAGCAATACTGTTAATTAGGTCATCTTGCTGAATAATCGTCATGAGCGATTAACCTCGAGATCGGAAAACATTGTATATAGCCGACAACTATAGTTAGCTATTGTAACTCTGGCATTGTATTGGCCGGCTGTGATAAGGCATTTAACTGACGGTTCACTTGGCGGCGAAAACTGTTAACAGAATTCACCCATTCTTCGTTAGAGCTTATACGTTTATCATGGGCGTTGAGCTGCTGCTCTAATCTCGGTAGCAGCTGATTCATCAACGCCAGCTGTTGACTGGCGGCCTGAAGACTGTCCAAGCTTTCAGTTAGATCTTCTAGCGAAGCCGAATAGCCCATCATCTCACCATTGAGTGCGCTCAATTGTTGTTTTGACAGTGCTTGCTGATCATTGAGCTTACTGGTACGAGTGGTTAAATTTTTAATGTTTAGACTATGTTCTTCGAGCGTTATTTTACTTTTTTTCCAAACATTATCCCACAACTTACGGACTTCTCTATCGAGCTCTTTTAGCTGCACTCTCACTGCCTCATCTGACTGGGTCAATTCATCACCGGCACTGGTCAACCGAGACTCAAGAGAAGACAATCGCAACTCAGCAGCGGATACGCGCGCTTCTGCAAGTTGATTTTGGCTGAACAGGTAATAACTGCTAACAGACGCTGCAATCGCGACCACAAGGGCGAACCATGTGAGGCCAGGCTTAGATTGAACAGCACTTGAACCCCTAGCTGAACGCCGACGTTGAATCACCTCATCGTGTGCGGGTTTCATTGTTGGTAGCGAATTGAATGAATCGTCTGGATTGCGAGGGCCATTGCTTACCATCGTAGAAAAATACCTATACCGAGCTATCTAAATAACAATCAAAGAAAGTCAACAATAATCCGACCTTGGCATTAAATCAAGCACTTAACCGCTATTGAAAAAACAATAAACGGTTAAGTGCAATCAGCGTACCTGACTGACTAGCAAAATCTAGAGATAAGCCAGTAACAAATACAGAGCAGCCGTTAAACCGAGGCTAGAGTGAATAACACCTTTAACTGTCGTGATAGGACCGAGCTTACCAAAAATAGCATTCAATTCTAAAAGTAAGATTATGGCGATTGCCACCATAAAGCCCGTACTGCAGCCTTCGGCCATCGGCCCCATTAGCATATAGTCTGGATTGCCAACCACTAAATTGTGCGAACCCAACATACCAAAAGCCATTGGCGCTGAAAATAAAGTATTAGTTCGCGAGGCTAACAACGCTTTTGCACCCGCTGAAGCCGCATCGCCCTCTTGCATACCTAATGCTATCTTCTGGTTCGGCCAGATAATTAACCACACATTTAGAAACATGAAGGTTGCCATCAAGGCGCTGATAGCAATGTAGGTATTAAGACCGCCTTTACCGTGCAAAGCACCCAATAATAATACACCTGTGGCGAAGGTAGCCATGGCCGCCCATCTGAACCACCAGAGGGCTTCTGGGGCAAGTTTTGCTTTTGCGTCGGCTAAGCCTTCAGGACTTGCAGCCTTAAAATAGCCCCCTTGAATAAAATTAAAATAGTAGAGTAACCCTATCCAAGCGATACCGAACAATAAATGACTCCAACGAATAATAAAATCTGCAATGACTAAATCCATAATTATAACCCTATGCGGCAAGTTGTAAATGCAAACAAATCTCAAATGAGAATAAATATCTATATGATTTAAAAGGGATTTCCCTTCAAATTACATTCACTCATCATAGTAATTAAAAGGCTATATCGAAAGTTTATTTGCTGATTTTAATTAAATTTTAATGGCTTTATTTACACTTAAGGATGATTGTTGGATAAATAGACAGAAAAAAACCCAGCAAGTCAGACTTACTGGGTTTTCGCATAGAATGGAACGGCAATTACATCATGCCGCCCATACCACCCATACCACCCATATCAGGCATGGCAGGTGCTGAAGCGCCATCATCAGGTTGGTCGGTGACCATCGCTTCAGTGGTTATCATTAAACCAGCAACAGAACCCGCAGACTGTAAGGCCGTGCGCGTTACTTTAGCAGGATCTAAGATACCCATAGAAATCATGTCACCGTATTCACCAGAAGCAGCATTGTAACCTTCATTACCTTGCTTCGCTTTGACTTCATTGACCACCACTGATGACTCACCACCAGCGTTTGCAACGATTTGTCTTAGTGGTGATTCCATCGCACGTCTTGCAAGGTTAACACCGACCGTTTGATCGTCGTTATCGCCTTCTAAACCTTCAATTGCTTGTAAAGCTCTAATCAGGGCAACACCACCACCAGGTACAACGCCCTCTTCAACCGCAGCGCGAGTTGAGTGTAATGCATCTTCTACG
>CALCNB010000149.1 GCA_937897785.1 uncultured Cellvibrionales bacterium
GAAGGCTGCTCGCCCGCCGGTAAGGCAACGACCTCAACACCCTCTTCCACTTTTCTAGACGACAGAAGAATCGCTTCTGGGCCCAGAGCCTCATTCAGTTTACGAATAGCGCGGCTCATATCTTTAGCAACAAAACGCTGCTCTTTACTGATTGTTGTGGCCTGCATCTCAATCTCCTTGTTGGGTCATATTAGACAGTGCGGATCAACCCGCGGTCGCCTCAATAGTCACTTGTTTATCATCGGGTATTTCGTTATAGGACAATACGTGCAATGCATGCGCGCTAAAACGTACAAACTTAGCCAGTATTGGCCTTAAAATTGCTGGCACTAATAACGCCGCTGGACTGCCCTTCATTATCTGAGACTGTGCTGCATCATTAATCGAGCGCTGTAATTGCTCTGCTAAACCTGGCTCAAGCGTCACATCAGCAACATTGTTCGATGTAGCAGAACTCATTAACATCTGCTCCATCGCTGGCGCCAAAGTGACAACGGATAAATTAGAAGATGTGCCAAAAACTTCTTGAATAATTGCACGCGATAAGGCGACTCTGACTAATTCAATCAACTGGCCAGCTTCTTGATTAACAGCCGCATTTGCGACAATCGTCTCTGCTATCGTTCTAAAGTCACGCACTGGTACTTGCTCCGCAAGTAAGCCTTTCAACACTTTTAATAACTGCCCCATACTCAAGGTGTCAGGGACTAAAGTTTCGACTAGCTTTGGTGAGTAACGAGCTAGACGATCTAACATTTGTTGTAACTCTTCATGGCCCAATAACTCATGAACGTGTTTTTGTAAAAGCGTGTTCATATGAGTAGCAATGACCGTACTGGCATCAACCACGGTATAACCTAATGTTTGGGCATGATCTTTGACACTATTCTCTACCCATACTGCATCTAAACCAAATGCCGGGTCTTTGATTTGAACGCCCTCAATATCGCCAAATACTTGACCGGGATTAATCGCTAAATGCTTATCAGGGAAGACCTCAGACTCGGCAATGCTGACACCCATTAAGGAAATTCGGTAAGCATTAGGCTGAAGATCTAAATTATCGCGAATATGCACGGAGGGGATAAGAAAACCAATTTCTTGAGACAGCTTTTTTCGAATTCCTTTTATCCTATTAAGCAGCTCTGCCGATTGGTTTTTATCGACCATAGGAATTAATCGATACCCCACCTCGAGCCCAATCATGTCAACCGGCACCACGTCATCCCAAGCCAAATCAGCCCCGAGGCCTTGTGCCTGTTCAGAGGCTATTAGTTGTTGAGCCTGCTGTTGATCAACACTGCTTTGCTCTTGCTTGAGGATTTTACGCTGAATAAGTACTGCACCAAAGACACAGACCACTGCCAAGCTAAGGAAGGCAAAGTGTGGCATGCCAGGAATAATACCAATGATGGTCAAAATAAAAGCGGCAACCGTCAATGCTTTCGGCGAGGCGAACATCTGATCAACCACCTGCTCGCGCATATCACTTTCACTGTTCACTCGGGTGACCATAATTGCCGCCGCAGTTGACAGTAGTAAAGACGGAATCTGAGCAACTAGCCCATCACCTATAGTCAGTAATGTGTAGACCTGCATCGCATTATTAAAGGATAAATCATGCTGTAGCATACCGATACCAATGCCGCCTAAGATATTAATCAGTAAAATTAATATGCCCGCAATGGCATCACCCCGCACGAATTTACTGGCGCCATCCATTGCTCCATAAAAATCGGCTTCACTGCCGACTTCTTGGCGCCTTAACTTCGCTTCTTCCTGAGTAAGGATACCCGCATTTAAATCCGCGTCTATGGCCATTTGTTTGCCGGGCATGGCATCGAGGGTAAATCGTGCACTGACTTCGGATATACGACCAGCGCCCTTAGTCACAACGACAAAATTAATAATCATCAAGATTAAAAACACTACCAGACCAACGACATAATTACCGCCGATCACAACCTCGCCAAATGACTGTATAACTTTACCCGCAGCATCACTACCGGTATGCCCTTCAAGCAAAACAACCCGTGTAGAAGCTACGTTTAAGGCTAGACGAAGCAATGTAGCGATCAATAATATGGCGGGGAAAACAGCAAAATCGAGCGGCCGCAAGGCATAGACCGATACCAGTAGCACAACGATGGATAGAGCAATATTGAAAGAAAAAAGCGTATCGAGTAGAAATGGCGAGACCGGCAAAGTCATCATACCAAGAATCGTCAATAGCAGTAACGGCACGCCAAGGTTGCCCTGTGCTGCATAGCCAAATCGTGAAATTGTTTGCTCAGTCGTCAAAACAAGGTATCTCGATAAAAGATCAGAATCATCTAGGGTGACGCATTATTGACACCCTAAGCCTGTATTAAGCTTATATTGCAAGAACCAAACCAAGTCTTGACAAAACTTACGCTATTGATTGTTTTTAAACAGTTTTGTCGATTAACGCACGAGATCACCAGCCGCATCGAATTGTAGCTCCTCGGGAATCTCTATTTGCTGGTTTAATTCACTGTTTCGAATCGGCCCAGATGATGGCCGATACGAGGGCCGCTGGCGTAACTGATAGATATAAGCCAGGACTTGAGCGACCGCAAGATAGAGCTTAGCCGGAATCACATCATCAATTTCAGTACTATAGAAAACAGCACGCGTCAATGGTGGAGACTGCATAATGGGCACCTGATGAGCGACCGCAACCTCGCGAATTTTGATTGCTATTTGATCAGCGCCTTTGGCGACAACCACTGGTGCAGACAAGCCCTCAGGGTCGTACTTCAGGGCAACAGAGAAATGTTCTGGGTTGGTAATAATGACATCAGCGTCGGGGATAGCCGACATCATTCTGGCCTGTGCCAATTCTCGCTGTAGTTGACGGATTCGGCTTTTAACTTCAGGCTTACCCTCTGAATCTTTAAACTCGTCTTTGACTTGCTGGCGCGTCATTTTCAATTTTTGCGCATTATCAAAGACCTGAAAAGGCACATCCACGAGCGCTATAAGCACAGTAGCTGCACTCATGCCAATAGCCGACCAAATAATAATCCAGCTCGCATGATGGATTGCGGGCCGAATCGATTGTTGGCCAATAGAAAGCAAATCACCTTTCATTTGATACAAGATCAAAGTGGCCACCATCGCTACTAATAAAAACTTGGCAGTGGCCTTAAATAACTCAACTAAGGACTTGAGCGAAAACATTCGTTTAAGCCCTGAAATGGGGTTAAGACGGCTTAACTTAGGCTGAATAGGCTTGGCTGAAAAAATCCAACCCCCTAAGCCTATAGCCCCCAAAGCACCGGCTAGCATCAATAAAAACAAAATAATGCCTACCACAGCAAGTAAGGCTTCTACCGAGATCGATAAATGAGTCAACATTCTGCTGGGATCCATCGCCGACACACGATCGAAATCAAAGTTAGTAAGCATAACTGATTGAATTTGACGACTGAGATTAGCGCCGAAGATCAACACAGAAAATCCACCCGTCATTAACAGTAGCGTAGTACCTAATTCACGCGATCGAGCGACCTGACCCTCTTCTCTGGCTTTTTCAAGCCGTTTAAAGGTCGCATCCTCAGTTTTTTCTTGGCCGTTCTCTTCTTCTGCCATCGCTCGTCACTGACGGTTTTACGTCATCTTTGTCGCCAATAAGGGCCTTATTGCTAAGTCTGCAATAACGAGGCCAATCTTAAAAAAAGAAAACCATAAATCGAAAAATAACGATTTGCCTGATCGTTACAGTTATTTAAAACCAATTACAAGCCACTTTTGGTTTACCATAGCAATCAAACCATCAAGGCTATAAGCCAGCTGGCATCGCAACAATGAAATCAAGCTTGCAAGGATATCGAGATGTATTTTGATTTTGACTATTACTACAAAGTCCTAAAACATGTCTGGGGGCTGAAGAGCTGGCCACATCGACGAAAAACGCTGTTTAAATTACTGGTGATTGTTCCCCTTGAAAGTAGCTTTCATGCCATTTTCTTTCTACTGGACTATGTCTTATTTCCAAAACTCTGGCTGCAGAAGATAAGCCAACCGATCTTCATTATTGGCCATGCAAGAAGCGGCACAACACTCATGCATCGATTAATGTCAGCTGACGGCGATAAATTTAATGACTTTTTATATTGGGAAATGTTCTTTCCTTCTCTAACTGAAAAGAAACTTATTCGTCTCATGGGCTGGATCGATCAACACATTTTGGGCGGGCCAATTAAAAGGCGCTTGGTCAAGCTCGATGATGATCTATTTGGCCCCTATCGTCACATGCACTATATGAGCTTCTGGAACGCCGAGGAAGATCAGTTTTCAATGCGCGCCGCTTTCGTCACACAGCAATGGTCGACTGATATTCCCTTAATGGAAGTCATTGATATGTTCCATGTTGATAACATGCCCAACAAGAAAAAACGCTGGATGCGTCACTATAAAGAAATCGTTAAGCGACAACTCTTATTAAATGGCGGCCAAGCAATTCACTTAAGTAAAAACCCTGTGATGTGTGGCTGGACTGAAACTTTAATTGAAGCATTTCCGGATGCAAAAATTATTGTTATGGTGCGCAACCCCTTGGAGTGCATACCCAGCCTGCTAAAATTAGTGGAAGTTAGCTGGCAAGGGAAGAGTTGGCAAAAAGAAGATTATGCAAGATCATTAGAGCTGCTGACGCAAACCTGCTATGAAAGCTTTACCCACCCTAAAGCTGTGCTAGAAAAGCATCCGCATGTGCCACATATGCTGGTCGACTATCGCCAACTAACAACAGAACCCAGACAGACCATTCATGAACTCTATAAAAACTTAGGAATGAACGTATCCGAACAATACGACCAGTATTTAATCGAACATGAGCAAAAAGAAAAATCACATAAAACCCACTTTCGCTATAGTATTGAAGAATACGACGGTCTCTCGGTTGAAAAAATCGAGCAACAGCTTGATGAATTTTTCACGCGCTACAATTGGGACCGACCCTCAGAAAACCCCGACATCATTGGCGGCAATGCCAACTAGGATAAATTATGGATGAATTAAACGGTAAAGTAGCACTCATAACCGGCGCGTCACGCGGCATAGGCAGAGCGATTGCTTATCGATTTGCTGCCGAAGGCGCCAAAGTGATTGCCGTCGCATCACGATTAGGCAGTCACGGCAATCTTCAAGGGACTTTAGAAGAAACAGTGGCCACCATTCAAGCCAATGGTGGCCAAGCGCAGGCTATTGCCTGCGATCTCTGTGATAGTGGGGCCAGGCAAACCTTGATCGAGCGTGCGACAACCATATTTGGTTCGATCGATATTTTAGTCAACAATGCGGCGGGGGCAAAAATGCAGATGCCCAGTCTGTCAACCAGTTCTGAACGAAGCTGGATGTTTGATTTAAATGTCAATGCGCCTATCGATCTTGCCCAGCAATTACTGCCATCGCTACGGGAGAAAAAAAACGGCTGGATTTTAAATATCAGCAGTGCAACGGCTTTTCAACCGAACGTCCCCTACCGTGATAGCCCACAAGCTGCGCATATTTGTGTTGCCTATGGCGCCACAAAGGCCGCTTTAGACCGTTATACAGAAGGCCTTTCACATGAAGTATACGGTGATCATATTTACATGAACACCTTAGCACCCGAAGCTATCGTGCTCACAGAAGGCGCTAGCTACGTGATTGATATTGCGAAAAAGAATCCCGATATGGTTGAACCTATTGAAGTGATGATAGAGGCAGCATTAGAACTCTGTACCGGTAAGCATATCGGTCAAGTCTGCTACAGTCGACAATTATTGCACAGCACCGACAGAGGGGTTAAAAGTCTTGACGGACAGCAAACCATCGGCGACGCCTTTATGCTTGCTGACATCAACAATATTCATTAACTACCTATTCACTCAGACTAGAGCAAGGCATGAAAAACACATTAGGAAAACTCGGCGTTTGGAGTTTTATCGATAATTACAGCGCCACTGAAGCGGCAGAATTTGCACAAAGAGTTGAAGCTTGGGGCTACTCGGCACTGTGGTTACCTGAAGCCGTTGGGCGCGACCCCTTCAGTATCATTGGCTACTTAGCAGGACAAACAACAAAACTGGTTTTTGCCACCGGCATCGCCAATATTTATGCGCGTGACCCGATGGCGACCAATGCCGCTAGAAAGACCCTTGGTGAACTAGCGCCCGGCCGCTTTATTCTTGGTCTAGGCGTTTCACATGCGCCAATGGTGAGTGATTTACGTGGTCATGATTATAAAAAACCCGTCACGCAAATGCGTTCTTATTTAGAGCGAATGGAATCAGCGTTTTATATGGGACCCGAGGCCGAAGAGCAAGCACCCATTTTAATCGGTGCACTTCGAACCAATATGCTGAATCTGTCTGCCAAACAAGCCCAAGGCGCACACCCCTATTTTGTCACTGCAGAGCATACCGCTAAGGCAAGGGAATTAATTGGCGATAAGGCTCTACTCTGCCCTGAGCAAGCTATTTTATTGGAGACAGACAGCGAAAAAGCGCGGTTTGCCGCTAGACAGCATATGGGCACCTATTTAAGCCTGCCAAATTATCGGAATAATTTATTAGAATTAGGCTTTAACAATGACGACTTCGAAAATGGCGGCAGTGATCGCTTAGTGGATGCCATTGTTGCCTGGGGCGACGAGAGCACTATTCGCGCAAGAATTAACGATCACTGGCAAGCTGGTGCAGATCATGTTTGCATTCAGGCACTCAGAACCGATGGTGAGATGGCACCCGATACCGAACTACTGGAACTGTTAGCACCCAACCAACAATAAATCACCATGACCGTTAGGCTTAACTTTTTAAAGCACCCGCTTTTTCGACCATCGCGCGAATGCCGTCGGCAACCTTGTGGCCCTCGGCAACGGACGCGGCCGATCGCAGATCCTCGATCCGGCTGTTGGTGCAGGACCCGATAAAGACCGTGTCGATCTTCACATCGGTCAGCTTCTGGCCGGCGGTCAGGCCCATATAGTCGATGGCGCGCTGCAATTT
>CALCNB010000150.1 GCA_937897785.1 uncultured Cellvibrionales bacterium
GGTATATAACATTTGATTCAGAAGTTGATGATGATCCTCTTCCAAACAATTATTACATAACTGATTTTTACGATGATGGTGGAACACCAGATTATAGTAGACATGCTACTGGTCATTCTAAAATTTTAGGAATGTCATTTGATGGGTATCCAATATACTCTCTCTTGACTTCATCGATCGATGGACAAGTAAGCAATTACAGTGGCCAGCGTTTAAGGCCTGTGATTATAAACCCAAGGGCGGTGTGGCCGTCAATCAAGACGAGCGGCTATTGTGCTGAAATATTCCGACAAATCATCATAAGAGTATCCTTTAGACAAAAAAAAACGGCCACAAAGGCCGTTTTTGAAGCGGCCTAAAGACTACTGAAAAAGCTCGCCACTGCTTGCCCTGTCAAGCAACAATTGAGGCGGCTCAAAAGCAGAGCCGTATTGTTTGGCTAAATCCTTAGCCCGCTCAACGAATGCTGATAAACCATAGGCATTAATCGCTTGAAGCACACCGCCAGTCTGAGCAGCAAAACCAATTCCCATAATAGAACCGATATTAGCATCGCCCACACTGCGTAAAACACCCTCCTCTAAACAGCGCACAGCTTCCAAGCTCTGACAAAACCACAATCGATCTTTTATGTCTTGATAGGGAATTTCATTAAAGCCTTCGCTGGCATAAGCTTCAGCAAGACCAGGCCAAATATGCTTCTTTTTCCCCTCAGGATACTCGTAATAACCACCACCATGCACTTTACCTTTTCGATCAAATTCATTCACCATTCGATCAATCAATTGTGACACTGGACTCTCTTCCCAGGTTTTACCTTGGGCAATGGCGTCCTCTTTTGCTTGCAAGCCATTTTTATAAGCTGTTTGCTGACTGATTTCATCAATCGCTGCTAGCGGTCCTACGGGGGCGCCATTATCACGAGCAGCCGACTCAATTAAAACCGGGTTAATCCCTTCGGTCACCATTTCTGCCCCCTGACTAATCGTCGTAGCAATGGTTCTTGAGGTGAAAAAACCTGGCCCATCATTGACCACTATCGGTGTCTTACCTAATTGCTGAGCTAAATCAAACGCTTTGGCTAAGGTGCTGTCAGTCGTTTTATCACCACAAATAATTTCAACCAATGGCATTTTTTCTGCTGGAGAAAAGAAGTGCATACCGATGAAATTTTCAGCTCTAGTGCTCGCTTGAGCCAGTTCAGTGATGGGTAATGCCGAGGTATTTGAAGCAAACACTGCGCTGTTAGCAAGCACCGCTTCAGTATCTTTTGTGACCTCAGCCTTAACACCTCGGTCTTCAAAAACTGCCTCAATCACGAGTTCGCAGTCAGCGAGATCAGCATAATTATCAGTCGCTGTAATACGCGCTAAAAACTGCTCCGCTTGGGCCTCATCAACCCGTTTATTTTTAGCATACACGCTGGCCGCATAGTCTTTGCCTTTGTCAGCATTATCCTGATTGATATCTTTAATCACAACCTCAATGCCTTTCTGGGCAGCCATAGTCGCTATGCCTGCCCCCATTTGGCCTGCGCCTAAAATACCAATCTTAGTAAACTGAGTGCGCTCGAAGGAATCAGGACGATTAGCGCCGCGATTCAGTGCTTCCATTTGCAAAAAGAATGCCGTCATCATATTACGAGCCGTTTGGTCTAACAAAAGACTTAACATATAACGGCCTTCGATTTTTTGTGCCGTATCAAAGTCAACTCTAGCACTGTCAACGATGCAAGAGTAAATCGCATTTTGTGCAGGCATAAGATTTTTCGTTTGACCCATGGTGGCTGCCGGACCAAAAAAGATAAAGCCTTGGTTTGCCGCATCGTCTGGCAGACCACCTGGAATTTGATAACCCTCGGTATCCCAGGGTTGCTTGGCGTCAGGGTTTGCTTTGATCCACGCTTTAGCCTTTTCAGCCATTTGAGCTTCATCCTCAGCCGTGTCATGAATAATGCCTTTTTCAAGCGCTTTAGCCGCCGTTAAACGTCTGCCCTGTGCAATCAATGGCATCGCTTGCTGCATACCCAATAAGCGTGTCAAACGAACCGTACCGCCGGCGCCAGGCATGAGGCCGATCTGCGCTTCAGGCAAGCCCATGGCAACGCCCTCTAATGCAATGCGATGATGACAAGATAGCGCTATTTCAAAGCCGCCACCCATGGCTGGGCCATTGATTCCTACCGCCACAGGCACACCTAATAACTCCAAGTCACGCAGCGGTTGTTTAGTTTCCATCAAACCGTTGTAAATACGCGTTTTCTCTTCAATATCAACATTCAGATCCATCTCCAGCATGTCTTTAATATCGCCGCCAGCGAAAAACTGTTTCGGCTTACCACTGGTTATATATATACCCGTCACACCGCCTGCCGCGATTTGATTTTTAACCTCTCCCATGGCTTCGTCCATAGCCTGCTGGTAGTCAACACCCATGGTATTAACCGTTTTACCGGGTTGATCAAAAATAAAATCAATAATGCCGTCACTATCTTTTTCTAATCGAATGTAGCCCATTGGTATTCTCTCTTAACTAATGAAAGCGAAGCTAACACAAAATAACTATCGCTATTTAACTTAACTTTTTAAACGCGCTCGATAATCGTTGCGATACCGATGCCGCCTGCAGCGCATAAGGTACATAAACCCGTACGTAAATCACGACGCTCTAATTCATCTAACAAAACGCCCAAGATCATGGCCCCGGTAGCACCAATAGGATGGCCCATTGCAATCGCACCCCCATTGACATTAATGCGCTCATCCTCAACATTTAATTCACGCTGAAAACGCAACACCACTGAAGCAAAGGCCTCGTTTAATTCAACTAAGTCAATATCATTCATCGTCATACCGGCCTTTTTTAAGGCCTTTTGGGTAGCAGGAACGGGGCCTGCTAGCATGATAGTCGGCTCGCTGCCAGTGGTTGCAAAACTCACAATACGCGCACGCGGCTTAAGGCCTTGCGCATCGCCTGCCGCTTTATTGCCAAGTAAAACCAGCCCAGCACCATCAACAATACCGGACGAGTTACCCGGCGTATGAATATTATCGATTTCTTCAATCTGCGGATAACGCAGTCTCGCGACATCACCATGACCAAAATCATTAAACATTTTAAACGATGGCTTTAGACTTGCTAAGCTTTCTATACTGGTTTCACGAATCAATTCATCATGATCAAGAATGGTCACGCCGTTAAAATCAACTACAGGCACTAAGGATTTAAAGTAGCCATTATCTCGTGCATGCGCCGCTCGGACTTGTGACATTAATGCGTAGCGATCGACATCTTCTCGCGTAAACCCATCGAGTGAAGCCATCAAGTCTGCCCCTAGCCCTTGAGATATAAACAAACTTTTCATTTGTACCGCTGGGTCAGTAATAGCACCACCCGATGCCCCCATCCCTACTCGAGATAAAGATTCAACACCGCCACCACAGACTAAGTCCTCCATGCCTGCCATAACCTTAGCTGCACTCACATTGACCGCATCTAAGGCACCTGCACAGTAACGATGGATTTGCGCACCGGTAGTCACTGCATCCCAACTGGAATAATTAATTGCTGTTTTAGCCAAATTAGAACCCTGCTCATTAACAGGATCACCAGTCGCAATTATCACGTCATCAACCTGTGCAGTATCTAAGTCATTTCGTGTTTTCATCGCTTCAAGTAAGTTAGTCACCAGATCAATTGGCTTGACTTCAAAAAGGCTGCCTTTGCCTGGCTTGCCGATCCCTCTTGGGGTTCGTATCGCATCATAAATATAAGCTTCAGTTGTCATAAGGAGGGTCTGCTGTTAAAA
>CALCNB010000151.1 GCA_937897785.1 uncultured Cellvibrionales bacterium
ATCGCTGGCAATATGATAAGACAGTGTCTCAGGCAGCGAGCCGGTCAGTGAGTTTCTGATGAGGTCTAACTGCATTTGAATTTGATAGGTAAGTTTGTTTTGCACGCCTGGTGTAAGAGAAAATTGTTTTTTATCAACCGTTTTACTCTTAATTGTTTCCCCGATCAATCGTTGATTTTTCCAGTCAAAATATAAATTAATTCTCTCGTTTTTACCAAAACCCTTTTTTTGGTAGTGATATTGAATGGGTCTGATCATATTATCTTTTGTCATTTCAAATTCAGACCACTCGTCAATTTTCATCCATAGAGCCTTAGCTTTCCAGCTAGCTTGGTAACGGTTATCACCCGTTTCTTTTATTGTTTTTATCCCTTTGACGTTTAGGCCTTTTATTCTGGCATGATAACGGGCCTCATAGTTAAGGGCTTTGGCGAGTGGGTCAGTGTCTGTCATTGGCAATGAAGACCAAGACAATGAGGAATAAAGAAAGATACAAAGAATCAGCGCCAAGCTCGTTAATGCAGACAAACTTAATGGCTTGAAAGGTATGCAAGGCGATAGCGAGAATATTAACAATGGAATAGCACGCGTGTTTTTAATCGGCTTTATAACCATGTTCTGGGAGTTTATGTTGGTCAAGAAAGGCATCTCCATCAATCAGTTTTAGTCTTTCTTCTGCTAACCAGGCAATGACTTGAGGATAAATCTTATGTTCCTCGATCAGGACTTTGGCGGCTAAAGTATCGGCATTATCGCTGTTTAAGATAGGCACTTTTGCCTGCAGTATTGACGGCCCGCCATCTAGCTCTGCGGTAACGAAATGGACGGTCACTCCCGCTTGTTTTTGTTCGTCATCAATAGCGCGTTGGTGGGTGTTAAGCCCAGGGTACTTAGGCAGCAATGAGGGGTGAATGTTCAATAATTTGCCCTCGAAAATAGCCACAAATTCAGGGGTTAAAATGCGCATAAAGCCGGCTAACACCACGATATCGGGGTTGAGCTCGATGATGCGTTTGGCAAGCTCCGCGTCAAAGGCAGACCGTGAATCGAATTTTGTGTGATCAATGCAGAGAGTGTCTATACCCGCTTCACTGGCTCTTTGGAGTCCAAAAGCTTTCGGGCGGTTACTGATGACTCGTTTGATTTGACCATTAATTTGATCACTTTGGCAGGCCTCAATAATAGACTGCAAGTTGCTGCCACTACCAGAAATTAATACGACGATGCTTGCGGCTTTTTTCATTGGGCTAGTCAACCAAGTTCACTTGCGCAGTACCTTGTGTTGAT
This sequence comes from uncultured Cellvibrionales bacterium, assembly GCA_937897785.1. Lineage (GTDB taxonomy): Bacteria > Pseudomonadota > Gammaproteobacteria > Pseudomonadales > UBA7434 > UBA7434. The sequence goes on from CALCNB010000151.1 coordinate 1,288, forward strand.
TCGCTAATATTACCGACATGCCAAGCATTTTCACCTTCCGCTGTTAGTAGCGATATAGCATCCTCAAGCTGAGCTGCAGGAACGACCACGATCATACCGATACCGCAATTAAAGGTACGATACATTTCTTCTTGTTCAACGTTTCCTTGCTGCTGCAGCCAATCAAAAATAGCTGGCATTTTCCAGCTGCTAGTGTTGATGTCTGCCTGCGTATTAGCGGGTAAAACACGAGGAATATTTTCTAATAAACCGCCGCCTGTGATATGAGCAATGGCATTGATAGTTATGTTTTCTTGCAGCTTGAGTAATGATTTTACATAGATTCGTGTCGGTGTTAATAACGTTTTTCCGAGGCTTGATTGACCGAAGTCTTGATCCAGATCGGCGTCGCAATGACCGATAATCTTTCGAATTAAGGAATAGCCATTAGAATGAGGGCCGGATGAGCCGAGGGCGATAATGGCATCACCTGCGGCAGTTTTTGAGCCATCAATAACACCACCTTCTTCTACAACGCCCACACAAAAACCTGCCAGGTCATAATCGCCTTTGGCATACATGCCAGGCATCTCGGCCGTTTCGCCGCCAATTAAGGCCGCGCCAGCTTGCAGGCATCCCTCACCAATACTCTCAACAACCGTGGCCGCGACATCAACATCAAGCTCAGCTGAGGCATAATAATCAAGAAAGAATAAGGGTTCGGCACCCGCCACGACGAGGTCGTTGACGCACATGGCAACTAAATCAATGCCCACTCCCTCATGATAACCACTGTCGAGGGCGAGTTTAAGTTTGGTTCCAACGCCATCAGTTCCGGCCACTAATACGGGGTTTTTATAGCCGCTGGGAAGCTTGCAAAGCGCCCCGAATCCGCCGAGGCCACCCATGACCTCGGGTCTCATTGTTTTTTTTGCTACGCCTTTGATTCTTTCTACCAGTGCATTACCTGCATCAATATCAACGCCAGCATCTTTATAGGACAGGCTGACAGCCTTTGTTTTGAGATTATCATTGCTCATTTTACGTACAGACCTTTAAGGGTGAGCATCTTAAGAGCTGATGCCATATTGAGTTCTAATCGATTAATTTTATATTGTACTCGATTGCTCACTAATCTGCAGTGTTTAGCAATGGCCTTTTTGCCAGATTGCTAAGAAGTGCCGTGATTTGACGGTTAAAGTTTGATGGCTTCTTGCTATAGTAATGGTGCTATGATTTGATTTTTTTCTCTTTCCCGTGTAATTAAGCTTAGACTTTTGGCAGAGATGTTGGCCTCATGAAGAAACGGTTGAAGCACTTATTTGTTGACCTGTCATCGAAGCGCATGAGTCGCGCTTCGATGAAGGTTGTAAGGCCGAATTGTTCAGTTTTTCTGCTGGCTTGTTTTATTATTAATAGTAGTTTCTCAGTAGCGGCTGAATTCATTGATCTTTACAGTGTTAAGCTAGCTATAGATTCAGAAGCCAAACAGCAGCGTTTAGTGGCAAGCCAAAAGGCATTGGAAACGGTTTTTGTACGAGCAACCGGCGATGTGGATGCGCTAAAGAAATACCCTGTATTGGCGAAAAATATTGATTCAGCAGATCAATTGCTAGCTAGCTATTCCTATTATCAAGATGCAATACCATCGGCTGATTATATGGCCAATCAAGTGATGACAAACGATGCGCGTATTACCGAGACTAAAATGCCAGAGAATGTTCAATCCTCGCAGCTGATGATTGAGTTTGCCTTCAAACCAGAAGCGGTTAAGCAGTTATTGATGTCGGCCTCAGCACCTTTTTGGCAAGCGAGTCGACCTGAAGTGCTAATTTGGCTGGTGGTTCAAGATGGCGCTAAGCGTCAGATCATTAACAGTGAGCGGTCTCCGGGTCACTTTAGTCAACTGCAAGTCGCCGCAAAGCGGAGAGGTATTCCTGTTGCTCAGCCGCTATTAGATTTGGAAGAGCTTTCTGCTATTAGTGAAGACGATATTTGGGCATTATCCATGGATAAAATTATCGCCAGTTCAGATCGTTATGCTCATGGTGCAGTTCTGGCTGGTAAAATCAGTCGCATGACTTCCGGCCAATGGTATGGACAATGGATATTAAGTTATAAAAATAGCGAGTTAGTTGAATTTTACAGGGGCGATGACCTGCTTGAGTTTAGTGATTTAGGCATAGACTTAATCGCCGATAAAATGGCTAACGATTATGCCGTTGTGACTTCGGAAAAGAGGCCGAATAATGAATGGTTGATACAAGTTGATGGTGTTCATTCATTACAGGATTTTACCCGCTTAAGTCAATCTTTGCGCGCTGTTCCGGCTTTAGATACTATTCGGCTCCATTCGGTGGATCAATCGAGCTGTTATTTTTATTTAGATGCGGTGGTTCAATTGCAAAAAATCCAAGCTTTGCTGGCGTTAAATGATTCACTAGAATTGCAATCACCCAAGAATGTAATGCCAAGCATCGATGTTAAACCGAAAACTAATACGGTGAGTTTGCATTATGTTTGGCGCCAGCGATAAATTACTATAATTGAGTTTGTCAATAATTTTAGGATTGTCTCGATATGAATGATGATGCAAAATTTAAAGTTTTCTTTTGGCTGGCAACAGCTACTTCTTTATGTTTTATCGTCTATCTTTTGCGTGGCATGATGGCACCTTTTGTTATCGCTGGCTTGATGGCTTATCTAGCTGATCCCTTGGCTGATAAGTTGGAAGCAAGGGGGCTGTCTCGAACTCTTGCCGTGCTAATTATTTTTAGTTTTTTAGCTGCTTTGATTATTGCAATCTTGCTGTTTTTAATTCCTTTGTTGGCCGCTCAAATGGATTCTTTATTGCAGTCACTACCGACCATTATCGAATGGTTTTATCAGCAGACGCTACCGTTATTACAGAGTTTAACTGGCTTAAATGAGCCTACAGATATATTTAATGAGTTTAAGAGTAAGCTTTCAAGTGACTGGCAGAGCGCTAGTGGCTTTTTAGGTTTATTAGTCAGTAATTTAACCCGCTCTGGTTACGCCGTTATTGCTTGGCTAGGTGCGTTTGCCTTAGTACCAGTGGTGGCGTTTTTTATGCTCCGTGATTGGGATGTTTTTGTTGCGCAATTACTACAGATTCTTCCACGCTCACGAGTCGATCAAGTTAAGCGACTAGCGACTCAGTGCGATGCGGTATTAGGTGAATTCCTAAGAGGGCAGCTACTGATTATGTTGCTGCTTGGCTTAATATATGCTGTTGGGTTGAGTATTATTGGTATTGATTTAGCCTTATTGCTAGGCCTAACTGCGGGTTTAGCAAGTATTGTGCCTTATCTTGGTGTCGTAGTAGGTATATTGCTGGCAGGTATTGCTGCACTTGCCCAGTTTCAAGAGTGGATATATTTACTTGCGGTGTTATTAGTGTTTGGTGTCGGGCAGTTGCTAGAGAGTTTGTTTTTAACGCCGATCTTGGTCGGAGATAAAATTGGCCTGCATCCTGTCGTTGTTATTTTTGCTATCTTAGCAGGCGGGCAGTTATTCGGTTTTGTTGGTGTGCTGCTAGCATTACCTGTCACGGCTATTCTATCCGTGTTGGCTGCAGAGGGATTAAGTAACTATAAGGCCAGTCATCTTTATAATGACGAGCTTGGTCAGTCTAGCCCGAAGCTAAAAGAATAAGCAGTTAACATGATTAGTTATAATAGGATTTATTTTGACCCGACTTATTTCCAAACAAGTACCACTAGCTTTAAAGTTAGATGATGAGGCGATTTTTGAGAGCTTTTGGTCTGAGCGTGACTCAGTTGCTGTTGAATCAATACGTGAGTTATCGAAGGGATCAGCGGGATGGATTTACCTTACCGGCAGTCAGGGTGGCGGTGTTAGTCATTTGCTGCAGGCGTGCTCTGCAGAGGCTTTAAAGGCTGGTTTTTCAGCTATGTATGTTGATTTTCTTGCGTTACTTGAGATCTTTGAACAGTCAGTTGATGATGAAGCGGTTGTTAATTATTTTGACTCATTAGAAAATTTTGATGTGTTAGTGATAGATAATATAGATGCTGTCAGTGGTCGACGGTTCTGGCAAGAGCAACTTTTTTACTTGCTAGAGAAGTTAAAAAATAAGCCCAATGCCTGCCTGTTGTTAGGTGCCCATACGCTTGCCAATGACTTGGACTGTGACTTGCTTGATCTAAAGTCAAGATTGAAATGGGCAACAGGTTTTCAATTACAGCTCTTGGATGATGCGCAGAAAGTAGACTTACTTCAATTCAAAGCGAATCGTTTAGGATTAACATTATCCCTTGATGTGGCTAATTTTTTGTTGGCTCGATGCTCGCGTAACCTTGGCGATCTTAGTGCGCTATTATCCGATTTAGACGTCCAGGCCTTAAGTTCAAAACGCCGTCTGACTATCCCGTGGATAAAATCAATTTTAAATATATAGAGGTTTTTTTATGATGAATCATAAATTCTCTAACAGTCTCAGGCGGTCAGCGCTTCATATACCAGCTACTAATCAAAGGGCTATGGCTAAGGCGCAATCGTTGCCAGCTGATGTTATTATTTTTGACTTTGAGGATGCAGTTGCTCCTTGGGATAAGGCTTTGGCTAGGCAGACTTTGTGCGAACAACTTGCTGATGCAAATTATGGCCCGAGAGAAATAGTGCTTCGTATTAATGGGGTCGATAGCGACTGGTATCATGATGACATAAAATATCTTCCTGAATTGTTAGCGATATTACCCCCAAATCTACATTTATCTGCTATTGCAATACCAAAAGTTGGGACCGCTAATGATGTTTTGGCCGTTCGGCATGCTCTAGACACCGCTAATCTCGAACATTTAAGCCTTTGGCCTTTGATTGAAACACCGGCTGGGGTTATGAATGTCCGCGCTATAGTTCAGGCTCATGAGTCAATAAACTGTCTAATAGTTGGAACCTCTGACCTTACTAAAGAGTTACGTCTAGTTGGCGATGATCAGCGCTTAGGTTTGCTTTTTTCTTTGTCTCAATGCGTGCTTGCTGCTCGAGAGTGTGGCATCGATATTCTAGACGGCGTCTGTCTCAACTTAAACGATCAGGCATTATTAGCCCAACAGGCAGAGCAAGGAAAGTCGCTTGGCTTTACTGGCAAAACAGTGATTCATCCTAATCAACTGTCAATCACTAACAGCACTTTTGGTGTGAATCCAGAAGCACTTGCTGAAGCTAAAGATATTCTTCAGGCTTGGCGTAAAGCAGAGCAAAATGGCGAGGGTTTAGCGGTGGTGAATGGCAAGCTTATCGAATCCTTACACATTGAAGTAGCGCAACGTTTAGTCGCTGATCACGAAGCGATTAAATCACGAGGTTTTTAGCTGAGTTGCTTTAATAAGCAGTCTTTAGCTAAATTGACGCGCTGGGCTAAATGAGCGTTACCGCCTCGATCTGGGTGCACTTTTTGTATTAGGCTACGATGGGCCTGAATAATGGCTTCCTCATTTAATTGCTCCTTAGATAATCCTAGCACATCCATGGCTTCTTGTTTGCTCATCTCAGTTGACGTGATCGGCGTGTCGCTTTGTGATCTGTTCGCCTGCTGCCGTTGGCCAAACAGGCGAGCGATTAATGGTAAGCTTTTTATCAGCATTGGCAGTGCGAACCGCAGGGCCGCTATAAGACTGGCAAGTGCCGCTCCCACCCAATGAATTTTACCAGTTGCTGCAAGGATCAATAGGCCTGCGACGACCAAAGCCATGGTGAGCTTAACCGTTGTATGGCGGCTGTTGTTTTGGTATTGCTTGCGTATCCATCGGTAGGCGATAAAACCAATGATGCAGCATAGAAGCAGTAAAATAATTCTCGGCATTTCGCAGCAATCTCCAACCGATTTGTTATGGCTGTGTTTGAGGTAGTTCAGCCCTTAATAGCCAGTAATCCTTAGCGATTAAGTATAGGTTATTTTTTACCAACTTGGCTAATCTTGCTGCCATATATTCATTTGCTGCATCATTTTCTTAAACCGTTCCATGGCCTTAAATTTTACTTCTAATTGGGTATGATCTTCTCCTTCCTTAACCCAAAATGCACGGCCCCAAGGTGAAGGGGTCCAGGGTAAAACATTTGAAAAGTACTGTCCGGCAGGGTCTAAGCTGTCAAGGAAATCAGGTGTTATCGCCTCTAAGGCGGTGATTGATACTTCAAAGGGAAGTTCATATTTACCATTTTCGCGACGAAGCTGAAATAAGGTATTAATTGTTTTAGAGAGGTCCTTAAGAGTCATCGGAACACCCAGCCAGCCGTCATTATTGGCAGCTCGCCTTAACGCAGGCTTGCTGGCACCGCCCACCCATACGGGCACGGGTTTAGTCGGTGCAGGTGATAGAATAACATCGTCATAATCAAAAAACTCACCATGATGCGAGACGGGTAAACCGGTGTTGAGCGCATTTACACAATCAATAATCTCATCGAGGCGCCGGCCGCGATCTTTCATCTCAATACCCATCAAATCAAATTCTTCTTTTAACCAACCCGCCGATACGCCCATTATTGCGCGGTTGTTGGTGAAAATAGCGGTACCGCTTACGGCTCTGGCAACGGTAAAAGGGTCTCTGAGGGCGGCAAGATAAATATTGGTTGCAAGTCTTAAGCGTTGGGTTGCAACACCCATAGCGGTTAATGTGACCCAGGGATCTGGCCAAGGGTTGGTGTTCGGCCACCAGACTTTTCCGTCAGCTGTGTAGGGGTAAGGTGTTTCTATATTGGTTGGATAAATAAGATGATCAGGAACAGAAACTCCATCAAAGCCTAATTCTTCTGCTTTTTTGGCAATCTCAACAAATTGATCGACTTCCGTGGTGTTAACTAGGGATATCCAATATTTCATAGTATTCAGCTCGTGATCAGTAGGCTTAAAGAGTGTGTTTCAATTAGTTTACTAAGCGTTCTTTATGCTGAGGATTAAAGTTTGTTTTGGTTAATTGTGTCCCGATTTTATGATGCTGTGTTAACGCACATAAGCGCCCTCTGATCGATCAAAAAACAAGCATTTAGTTGTGTCGCTTAAACCCTGGGGTTTACTAAATATCGTTAATATTCTTGTTCCACAGTACGATTTTAAACCCTTGAATTTAATACAATATTTTCTTGTAATTTTTCAATGTCAGGTTCGCTTTTTTTGGTCCATATTTGTTTGTTTTGTTCCGATGTCATAGAATACGCCCCCCTACAGTCTGATAGCCAAATGCGATTAGCTATTGCGAATATGGTGAACTGACTTTTTCATTAGAGAGACTTCGAATCATTCTTCGCCGTTTATCATTCTGGTTTTTGAATATTGCATAGGGGTCTCCCTTTTCATTACGTTGAGATATTATTATGACAGAACAAAAAGCTACCAATGTGCATTGGCATGAAGGGGATATCAGTCGTGAGCATCGTGGTAGGTTACTGGGCCAAAAAGGTGCAACGCTTTGGTTTACTGGCTTGTCCGGCAGTGGAAAAAGCACAGTTGCCGTTGCTCTTG
>CALCNB010000152.1 GCA_937897785.1 uncultured Cellvibrionales bacterium
GCTGTCGATTCTTATGGCAGCAACGCTTTTAATGGATGCGGGTTTTGATCCAGACATGGCGTCAAGAGCCAATGATTATTTATTGGCCATTGCTTGGGGCGCAATACCGATGACGATGCTACCAGCTCTACGGGGCAGTCTTGAAGCTATGAGTCTGACGCGTGCAGTGCTATGGATTAACTTTAGTATTTTTATCATCAATATCCCTCTGGATTATTTTCTTATTTACGGACTTTACGGTTTTCCTCAGTTGGGTGCGGAGGGTTGTGCGTGGGCAACTGCTTTACTACTTTGGTTAGGTTTATTTGCAAATTTTGCCATGCTGAATTGGCATCATTCGATTCGCCATCTTTCAGTTTTTAAGCATTTTCAGTGGCCAAAATGGCAAAAGATGCGCGATACTTTTATTCTAGGTTTACCGATTGGTTTTTCTGTCTTAATAGAGATGAGTATGTTTTCTGGCGCGGGGATGTTAATTGCTTATTTTGGTCCAACTGCTGCCAGTGCACATTCTGTAGCGATTAGCATCGCCTCAGCCTCTTTTATGATTTATCTTGGATTAGGGCAAGGCATGACGATTCGCGCCTCACAGCAGTTAGGTTCAGGTGAGAGTGAGGGTGCTTTATACAGTATTAAAGTGGGCATGGCCCTAAGTATGTGCCTAGCTTTTTTGGTGACTGTTTGCTTTTTAGTTTTGCGTCAACAGCTTGTTGGGCTCTACACGCAAGATACGGTAGTGATTGATCTCGCCGTGAGACTATTGTTATTTGGGGCTATTTTCCAGTTGGTCGACTGTTTGCAGGCCGTTGGTATTTGTGCCTTGCGTGCTTATCACGATACGGCTAGCTCGGCAAGATATCAGGCGATTGCTTATTGGTTGATTGGCTTACCTGTTGGTATGTTACTTGGTTTCTATCTAGATATTCCCGGCCTTAGAGGTGCTTCAGCCTTTTGGTTTGCCATGCTGCTAAGCTTAACCATTTCTTCCTCGCTAATTACTCGACGCTTGTGGCAGCTTAGCTCTTTATCTGCGACGCTTAAGACTTAATTTAAAACTCAAAGCTGTGCAATGAAATTTGATTTTGTTGTGCTTTAATATACCACCCTTTACTGTCCCAATCGCCTAAGACATAGCGTGTTAGTTTTTTTTCATCGGTACTTTGTACATGATGAACCGCGGGTCTGTGAGTGTGGCCATGAATTAAAACATCGACACCATGTTGATCAAAGGCTTTAGTTACCTCCGAAGCGGTAACATCCATAATGTCTTCGGCTTTAGTAGCATTTGCGCTACGGCTTTTTTCTCTAAGCATGGTAGCAATAGCGCGTCGTTCTGATAAAGGCTTGTTCAGTAATGTCTGTTGCATCACTGGATCGCGGATCATCTCACGAAAGCTCATATATTCCTTATCAGCGGTACACATACTGTCGCCGTGCATGAGTAGTATTGATCGGTCATAAAGCTTGATCACTGAGGGGTCGGGTAGCAATTCGCAGTTACAGGCTTTCGAAAACTCATTACCCATTAAGAAATCTCGATTGCCCACCATAATGAAAACTTTCACACCCCTTTCAGACAGCATAATCAGCTGCTGCTGAAGCAATTCTGCAAGGGGGCTGTTGTCATCGTCACCAAGCCATGCGTCACAAAGATCACCAAGAATATATAAGTGACTCGCTTTCGTCGCTTGGTGAGTACAGAACTCCACAAAGGCCTGACTGATATCCGGTCGCTGTTCACACAGGTGGATATCAGAGATGAATAGGCTATGATCCGCTGAGCTGGAAAATGCCATCTACTGGCCCCTTAAGGTTAAATTACCCTTCGACGCTAGCCGATTCAATAACGACTGGGCTAAGGGGTACGTCTTGGTGATGACCGCTAGAGCCTGTTGCTACAGATTTAATGGCTTCTACAACATCCATACCCTCTACAACAGTGGCAAATACGGCATAGCCCCAGCCTTGTGCGTTCTTACCGCTGTGATTCAAAAAACCATTATCCGCCACGTTAATAAAAAATTGTGAGCTTGCTGAGTGAGGGTCATTGGTTCTCGCCATAGCCAAGGTGCCAACAGTATTTTTTAGGCCGTTATCTGCTTCATTTTCTATCGATGGGCGAGTTTCTGATTCGTTCATATCGGCGTCAAAGCCGCCACCCTGTATCATAAAGCCATCTATAACGCGATGAAAAATCTTACCGTCATAGAAGCCATCTTCGACATATTGTTGAAAATTAGCGGCAGTATTGGGAGCCTTATCAAAGTCTAACTCAATGCTGATAACGCCCATATTCGTGTTCAATTTGATCATAGTTAATTTACCTGTCGAATTGTCTTAATTTTCCCACCAAATGCTACTGCTGGTTAGGGTTTAAGAGGTTATACTAACCGCTTTACTGTTGCAGTTGAAGTTGCCAAGAGTAGGATATTTCACAATATGGGCGCAATTGAGCAGTTTGATTGATAGGTATCACTATACTTGGATAAAATAATGGCCGAAGACAGCGCTTCAATTCATCAGCAGAACGAATCTGCTAACCAAGGTGAGACCGTCAGGTCCTCTAATTTTTTACGACAAATTATTGAGCGTGATTTGGCCGACAAGCCATCTCAAGGTCTAGTAACACGTTTTCCTCCAGAGCCGAATGGCTATTTACACATTGGCCATGCCAAGTCTATCTGTGTTAATTTTGGTTTGGCTGAAGACTATCAAGGCCATTGTCATTTACGCTTTGACGACACAAACCCCGAGAAAGAGAGTCAGGCATTTATTACTGCAATCGCAGAAGATATTCAATGGCTTGGTTTTGATTGGCACGGCAATATTCGTTATGCCTCTGACTACTTTGATCAGTTACATGAATTTGCTATCTATCTTATCAAGCAGAATCTTGCTTATGTTTGTTACCTAAGTCCCGAGCAGGCAAGAGAATATCGGGGCACTTTAACCGAGCCAGGGGTTAATAGTCCCTATCGAGATCGCAGTATCGAGGAGAATTTAGCGTTATTCGCACAAATGACGGCGGGTGATTTCGATGACGGTGCCTGCGTGTTACGCGCAAAAATTGATATGTCAGCTCCTAATATTAATCTGCGCGACCCGATCATTTACCGAATCAGAAAAGTGACTCACCATCAGACCGGTGATAAATGGTGCGTGTATCCAACTTATGATTTCACCCATGGTCAGTCTGATGCTATTGAAGGTATCAGTCATTCTATCTGTACCTTAGAATTTGAAGATCATAAGCCCTTATACAATTGGTTTTTGGCGCAATTGCCAGTGCCTTGTGAGCCGCGGCAATTTGAATTTTCTCGTTTAAATCTGAACTATACCGTCACCAGTAAGCGAAAATTAAAACGGTTAGTCGATGATGGTGTCGTGTCGGGTTGGGATGATCCACGTATGCCCACAATTTCAGGCATGCGTCGACGGGGCTATTCTCCGATATCAATCAAAAACTTTTGTCAGGCAACCGGTGTGACTCGAGTGAATGGTGTCGT
>CALCNB010000153.1 GCA_937897785.1 uncultured Cellvibrionales bacterium
AACCCGGATTTAAACGCGCCGGAATTGGATTTGCCCGGCGCTCAGCGTGAAGCACATCAGATCAGTAAACTCTGGCCACAAAGTCAGATTTACAGCCGCACACAAGCGTCTGAAAGTTTATTAAAACAACAGTCGGCGAATTTTCAGATTATCCACCTGGCCTCGCATGGTGTGTTTAATCCTGATGCGCCGTTGCAGTCGCGGTTGTTTCTGACTGCCGACGCTGCCAACGATGGTATGCTAACCGTGCCTGAAATTTACGATTTAAATTTAGATGCCAACCTGGTGGTCCTGTCGGCCTGCGAAACGGGTTTAGGCGATATCTCGGCCGGTGATGATTTGGTGGGCTTAAACCGGGGTTTTCTGTTTGCCGGAGCCAACGGTATTGTCAGTAGCCTGTGGCAGGTGCCCGACGAAGCCACCAGCTATCTGATGGGCCGTTTTTATACTTATTTGCAGTCTGAGGCACCGAGTTCAGCCCTGGCAGCCGCGCAGCAGGATACCCGCGCGCTTTACCCGCATCCCTTTTACTGGGCCGAGATGGGCTGGCGGAAAATTCGTATCAATGCCATCGCACCAGGACCAACTGATACGCAAGCATTAGAGAGAAATGCCGGCGACTATGCTAAGGAAATGATTAAGACCATGCCCATCAAGCGACTTGGTCAGCCTGAAGATTTAGCAGAAGCAGTGCTATTTTTATTATCCGATGAAGCCAGCTGGATTACTGGCCACATAATGAATGTCGATGGCGGCCAATTTATGCGGCCCTAAAAATGAAGTATCATTGACAGCTCATACCCACCATCTATTGGCTAACAACAGGGGCGAATCATGAAAAAATATGAAGGCTTAAATGAATCGATGGTCAAGCAATTTGCGCCACAACCAGGCCGCCGCGCTTTACTGCCGCCGCTGAGTGAAAAAGCTAAAGTCGCAATCATGTGTCGCATGTTGTTTAAAGAAGGTTGGGATGAACATATTGCTGGGCATATCACTCTGCGCTTAAGCAACGGCAATATTCTCACCAATCCATGGGAGTTAGCTTGGGATGAATTAACGGCCAGTGATATCGTCACACTCGACAGTGAAGGGAAAATATTAGATAGCGACTGGAACGTCACCCCTGCTCTAGGTTTACATATTCAACTGCATCAGCAACGCCCCGATGCGCACGTGGTTATTCATAATCACGCACATTGGAGCGGCATCTGGGCGAATATGCAACGGGTACCACCAATTTATGATCAAACGGCTGCACATGTATCGGGTGATCTACCTCTCTATAACGAGTACGAAGGTCGCTTTGATGATGTCAATGCAACCACGGCGGCTATCAAAGCACTCGGCAATGCTAAGTGGGCACTATTAGCCAACCACGGTGCGCTAGTCGTTGCCAAAGACTTACGTCAAGCTCACCTTCGCGCCATCACCCTTGAATGGCGTTGCAAGCGTGCCTATGAAGTAGAAGTTGCTGGCGGCGGCACACCGATGCCTTTAGAAGAATCAGACAAAGTATCTATTACCGATGACAATGGCTTTCCTTTCTTATGGGAAGCCATGGCGCGGCGTGAATTACGTGCCGACCCAAGCATTCTTGATTAAGAATACTCATGAGCAATAACCCCTTTCAAGATATTGCAATTGTTGCGGCATACAATACCCAGCAAGCACGCCGACTTGAAAACCATGACGATCTATCTTTGCTGGCCGAGGTTATTCAAAATTTATTCCAGCAAAGTCAGTTAAGTGCTGATGATATCGATGGCATAAATATCAGTAGTGCCGTGTGGAACCTAAAACCTAGAGAAGCCCTATCGATGCTAGGTGGCAAAGATCGCTGGTGTGGGAATGAATTCATGGGGATCGCCGCAGTGATAGAAGCGGCTAGTGCGATTGCAGTCGGCCAAGCCGAAACCATTTTGATTGCTTGCGCTCAAGCGGGCGAACACACCCATAGCGGCGCG
>CALCNB010000154.1 GCA_937897785.1 uncultured Cellvibrionales bacterium
GATGTTTTCCATTCCTTGGTGTTCGCGGCTTGACCGGTGACGCGGTAAAAACCCTGCCCATCGATCGGTGCTTTTAAATACATCGCGTCCGGATTTTCGCCTGTCCACTTGCGAAGCATGTCCATTGAGCGAAAAAATTCAGGAAATAAAGGGTCGGCACGAAATTCAAATTCAATCGCACGGTTAAGATGGGCGAATAAATACCGATAACCTTCCGCAAGCACCCTATCGCTGGCTTCAGGCGGGAAGTGCTGCGGCTTCTCAAGCGTATCTTTTGCTCTGTAAAGGCCGTCAATCAGTGTTTCCCATGCAGCGTCTAACTCTTTTGTGGTGTTATTAGATAAGGCTGATTTAGTGGGTAATTGTTCTGCTGTCGCCGATGAGTTTAGGGTTATAATAGCAATGATGAGATTACTCAAGAGTACATGTTTTAACATTAACCAACTCCAAGTTGTTTGAGCGTAAGGGTCTTTTAACTATTGTTATCGATAGTCGATTTTATAAGGGTTACAGCTGTTTAATCTATTTTAAATTAGAATGAGCCGAGATAAGCATATGAAAATTTCTTTTAACGCCGTAGCTACGTTTAGCTACATCTTAAAAGATAGCCAAGGTGTTGAGTTAGAGCGCTCAAGCCCCGATGAGCCAATCGCTTATTTGCATGGCTACCAAAACATTTTGTTTGCATTAGAGCAGGCGCTAGAGGGCTGCGAAGTAGGTGATCAGCTCGACGTTGATTTAACCGCCGAGCAGGCTTATGGTCCCCGTCAGGAAGCCAGCATTCAGCGTGTACCGATTAAGCATTTAGTCGTTAAGCCGAAAAAAATGGCGGTGGGTGCAATGGTTAAAGTGAATACTGCAGACGGTGCGAAAGACGCGACAGTGGTTAAAGTAGGCAAGTTTAATGTTGATCTCGACACCAATCACCCATTGGCCGGTCAGGCGCTCAGTTTTTCGATCGTCATCGAGTCAGTGCGCGAAGCGACGGCCGAAGAAATCGATCACGGCTATGCCCACGGTGTTGGCGGCCATCAGCATTGATTAGCCGCCATTTAATTTGGCCATATCAAAGTAATCACGCCAATGAGTGATCTTACCATTAGCTAATTCAAAGATGCCCATGACTTGCAGTTCTAGCCATGCGTCATTAATGAAAAATCGATCGGTACGTTCGTTCATAATAATACCTTGACCATTATCAATTTGATGATGAACAATAAATTCAATGTCGCTGGCCATGCCAATGAAGCCTTCGATGAACGCGCGAATAGCGGTAACCCCTTCATTAGCTGGTTCCATTGGGATGTTAATATAAATTGCATCTTCGCTAAAGTGAGCCATAATACCGTCGATATCTTTTCTGCCCCAGCAATGTATAAAGTCGGTAATAATATCGCTGTTATTAGTCATAGTTATTGCTCCTGATCTTTTTTAATTAAACTAAATAATAAAATTATTGGCTGATAATCTCGGCAATGCCGCCGTTAACGGACATGGCATCGAGATTAGCTTGTCTAAGCAACTGTGCTGCCGCCGAGCTGCGAACACCGGATTGACAATAAGCAACTATTTTTTTGTTACTAGGTAGTTCATCTAACCGTTGCTTCAATTCGGTGAGTGGTACATGTAAGCCGCCTAAGTTAAATGCATCATGCTCGTTTTTATCACGAACATCTAACAGAACAACTTCTTTGTTGTGTTGGTGTTGATAAAATGCTTCAACAGTTAGGCTGTATTTGTCATTTTCATTTCTAGCTGTCTTGCACGGTGGTTGATAATCCGCTAGGGCTGAATTGAAGGAGAAGTCTCTATCACAACAGGGACAATTTTCATCGGGGCGTAATTGAATTTTCTGCATCTGCATGGTGTCGGCTTCAATCAGTAATAGCGTATTAGCAATGCCGCTGGCTATACCGGTTAAGAATTTGATTGCCTCAATTGCTTGAAGCGTGCCGAGTAAGCCAGGTAAAACGCCGAGCACACCATGGCTGTTACAGTCAGGCGCATTGCTAGGCGGCTTAGGGAATACGCAGCGGAAACAGGTTTGCTCAGGCGTGAACAGGGCGCACTGGCCACTGAACTGATAGACGCTGGCGTATATCCAGCTTTTGCTGTGAGCTTTACAGACATCATTGATTAAATAACGCGTGGCAAAGTTGTCGGTGCAGTCAATCACCAAGTCGGCAGCCTGAATCAGCCGTTCAGCATTATCCACAGTTAGCCTTTCTGAGGCAGTGTTCACTTTAATATGGCTATTCAGTGCCTTCAGTCTGGTTTGAGCACAAATAGCTTTGCTAAGGCCAATATCTGCTTCCGTAAAGATCACTTGCCGTTGTAGATTACTGAGCTCAACGTGATCACCATCGACTAAGGTCAGTTGGCCAACACCCGCAGCAGCAAGATATAGACTGACTGGCGCGCCGAGGCCACCGCAGCCAACGATGAGTACATGTGCCGATTTTAGTTTGCGCTGACCATCAACACCAATATCGCCCAGCTGGATATGCCGCGCATAACGAGAAAATTCCTGTGAATTGAAGTGGGTCATTACATTAGCCGTTGCGTCGCTTAGGCGATAATCGTGTCATTTAAATGATGCTAGCAAACAATGGCGCGATTATACACTTCACAAATGTAACGATAGACCGAAGCTGCCATTTCAAGTTCTGTTGCTAAGATGCCGCTGTACTTGGAAATACTTGATATATCAATTGATAACTCGCAGGCGAGGGCGGCAAAATCGAAGCTAGCAATACCTAGGCCTGCGAATTCCCAGTCGAGGAAAAGGATATTTTGGCCAGTTAGAGCTTGGTCCGCTAACAAAATATTGTCGCCATGAAGATCATGGTGGCAAAGATGGCGTTGTTGACCAAAATCTGTCTCATATTGTTGACACAAGGCTGACATGCGCGCATGCCTTGCGGAATCTACTGGGGTGACTGTGGTTGATTGATTGAGTGCTTGCCAGTAATGCGTTATGTGCTGAGTGTAACTAAAACAAGGTAGGTCAAGATTGACACCATGCAATTGGTTAATAGCATTGCATATCGGTATTAATAGCTCATCACTAGAGGCATCTAGCTGGTTAACTGTGTTGCCTTGAATAAATGCTGATACACGATAGCTATCATCGGGACTTTGATAATATATTGGGCTGCCAAGCCCTGTTTTTGCGAGGGCTTGCTGAATACGGCATTCCTGTTGACGGTTGATTGAAAAGATCGTCGAATCAGCGTGAATGCGAAGCACGTATTGATGTTGCGCGGTTGTTAATAAGTAGCTTTGATTGGTTTTTCCTCGGCTAAGCTCTGCTGAAACAACCGGCATTTCTGATAATGCCGGCTCTAATTGCCAGTCGCGCCATTGTGTTAGGCATTGTTCCAATGTTGGCGATAAGCTCACTATGTTAGTACTCTTGTTGCTGAGCTTGCCAGCGCTGGCGCCAATGCCAGTAACCGTAGCCAGCAATAATAATGTAGAGTGCAAACAAGGCCGAGGTAAAAAATAAGGCTTTGTTAATATATAAATACAGTGATAAGGCGTCGATAGCAATCCAGTAAAGCCAATTTTCTAAGACTTTGTTAACGACCATCCAAGTGGCAAACAAACTACTCCAGGTGGTGAGCGAGTCCAAGTAGGGGAAGGCGGCATCGGTATTATTGGTTAAGTAAGAGCCCGAGCTTAGCGTCAGTAAGGCAACAGCCAATAGTCCGTAAACGTGTGTTTGTTTCGACCAGCAATGAATCTTAACGGCGGGAATATGTCTGGCAGTGGTGGACTGTTCGCGAGCAGTTTTCCAAGTAAACCACCCATCCAAACTTGACCA